>JACRIP010000601.1 GCA_016220045.1 Planctomycetota bacterium | reverse complement strand
GGGCAGTGCCACGCGAACCTGGGGAAGCGGGACGCGGCGCGCGCGGCGTGGGCGCGGATCGTGGCGGAGCACCCGCACAGCGTGGAGCGGGCGGAGGCGGAGCGGCGGCTGGCGGGCCTGGGGAAGTAGCGGGGGGAGCTGTGGCGGAAAGAGGTTCCTCGCGACGTGCGGTGTTCATCAAGACGCCGGGTGCCCAAGCACCTCACCGCTACTGCTCCACGCCCGCGATCCGCGCCAGCGCATGGGCGTACAGCAACACATCCTGCTGCAGACTCTTCAGTTCGGCTCGGAGCTTTTCGGCACCAGTCCACTTCTGCTCGTGCGCCCAAGCGCTGATGCGGGGCGGTCGTTCCGCCTCCCACGTAGCTAGGAGGGGATGCCACTTCGCCAGGAAGGGCCGAATCCGCCGATTCAGCAGCGTGATCGCGATCCCTCCAATCGACTCCTGGGATGCGCCGAGCCCAGGGCCCCCAGCACGCAGGATTTCGCGAGTGATGCGGAACAGGTCGTGAAGCGAGGTCAATGACTCCCTCAAGAGACCATGATCCACCGGCAACGGCTGAACCACAACGCGAGTAATCACCTCCACGTACAGACACCACGCCGCGCCGCGCTCCGCCGGAGTTGCCACCCACTCCGACTCGATTTGCAGGAACGGGAGCTGAACCTTGACCTTCACGGACTTGAGAATCGCAGGGTCAGTGGCCGGCATGTGCCCCGTCCTCCACGGATTGTCCTCTCCCCTCAGTCCTTGGTGTCCGGCCAGCGCGCCGGACACCAAGGTCGGCGGTCAACCAAGCTCACGATAGCTGGAGTGGATTCCTAGCGCCGATCAGTTCGTGGCTTCCGCGTCAGCACATCGCCGAGGGTGCCGATCTCACGGCGCTCTTCGTTGGGTGGAGCATCGCGCAGAGCATCGGCCTGCACCAGGACATCCGGGAACTTCACACCGGTCAGCTCGGTGAGCTTGCCCAGCGAACGTTGGTAGCGCGTGAACTTCTGGAAGTCGATCCGCTCGAGCCCGAGCCTTTCAATCACGCCGGTCTGGTCGAACAGGAAGCCGTTCACCACAAGTTCCCGCGTTCCGCCCGCTTCGCTGACCGCGGCGATCACCTTCCAGAAACGCAGCGGGTACTGGACCTGGCCGAGACCAAAATCGTACTCCGGGTCGTTCACGTTGTCCAGCACGGGGCCCGCGAAGATGCTGGCCCGGTGCCCAACCGCGCCGATCTGGGTCTGGAGGTGGGACTCGAACTTTCCCCAGAGTCCATGGGACATTTCGCGATTGAACGCCTCATGTTGCGGGGTGCAGTTGGTCCAGTGGAAGGTGTCGGAATTGGCGTACTCGATCTCGAGTTCGCTCTTTCCCCAGGCGTTGTCTTCCCGCCGGACGACATGCCCCCGGTCGATCTTGGTGGCGGGCTTGTAAAATTCGTCGTCCTGGATCTGCACCTCCTCCGGGACGCGTTTGTCGAGAATCCAGGTGTCAGTCCCAAACTCCTTCCGCTCCCGCTCGCTCTTGAGCTCCGGGCTGTAGTCTACATTCACGGCAGACCACATCTGCAGACGCCGGGTGGCGTTCATCGCCAGAGAGAAGTGGTGGTACTTCAGGATCAGCGGCTCGCCATCGGGCCCCGGGTACATTTCGCCCTTCCGTGCCTTGGCGACCGTGGGTAAGGGGATCTCCACTCCGGCCAGGAACCCGGCGTCGTACCCCTTGCGCTTCCCGTAGCGCGAGTCAAAGCGAATCTTTTTTTCGAGGTCGGAGATGGCTGCGGGGCCGGGCAGCATGGGGCGGCTTTCGGGCGCGGGCGCCGGCGATTGCCCGACGTAGATGGTGGTGGGTCCGCTGATGTAGATCACGGTTTGCGACATGGGAGGCTCCTTGCGGTAGTCGGCCGAGGAAGCGAAGGGAGTCGGGAGGCTTGCGTCCACCGAGCCCGGTTGCCGGTTTGGCACGCCTTCGAGCGGATCCGCTGCCAGTCGCAACAGCGCGGCGAGCAGGTCCCGCTGACGCTCTACGTCGAGTTTCAGCAATGCCAACCACTGCACCAGATGGGATGCGCGCACCGCCTCGTTCGCGATCCACTCGATATCGTCCTCGGGCATCCCCGGTTTCCAGGCGTTTCCGGCTTTGGTGAGGATCCTGCCCTCCTGGAGCCGGGGAATGCTGCTGTGGTGAAGGCCCACGACTTCCCATGCCCGGTTGCTGGCGGGCGAACCCGAGGAGCCCTGCAACGTGTCGGTCGTATACTGCTGGAAGCCCTCCTCCAGGATATCCAGGAGCTGGTTCTGGGTCGTCGCGTACTGTTTCGGTCCGCCGCCGGGATACTGGATGATGTTGATCGGGTGACCGATCAGGATCTTCCCGGGGGATCCGATCAGGGGCAAGATGCCGAGCGCGTCGAGAGACTCCCCGGTCGTGGCGACGGACTTGACTCCCACGATCGTGCAATCCAGGAGCTTGTCCGCGGTCACGAAGAACAGCTCCGGGTCGAGTTCGAAGCTCACGCCCATCTGCAGGCCGCCCGGCGTGAACTCATGGAGGAAGTTCGCCGAAACCCCGATCGCGTCCTGCTTGGAGGGCAGGACATGGTGGTTGGTCATCAAGAGGCGCGGCGCGACCAGAAAGCCGGTCCCGAAACCCGACGGGAGAGTACCCGGCTCCGGCGTCTCGACGATTCGCGCCACCGGCCGCCCCGCGCGTCGCGCCGCCTCGGTGGGCGGGAATCTCGCGAAGTCCAGAGTCGGCCCGATCATGCGCTCGGTGAAGTCCGGCAGATCACCCCCCCGGAGCGGCGCTGCGGCTGCCTCCCGGCGCGTCTCCCGAGCCCGAAATTCGGCTGCCCGGGTGGGGGAATCCGCGGCGACCGGCCCTCCAGCACTCAACCTGCGCGCGTTCTCGCTCCGGGCGGGCGTCCGCTCCTGCCATCGCCGGGCGGCCTGCAGGGCAATCTCGATACGGGAACTGGAGATCCTCTGCTGCCGATCCATGGTCGATCTCCTCAATAATGACCGGCTTCTCGGGGTCATGGTCCGCGCACCGTGCGGTTTCGGACACCGGCCGGGCTCCACGGGGACCGGACACGTGGGGCGACGCGCGCTGTCTACGGTTATGACCTTGCTTCGGTTTCCAGGTGCCGTCGCCAGGCTTCTTCGGTCGCGCGGGTCAATCCTGCTTGTGCGCGTTCTGCGGTCGCCCGGTCCCCCACCTCCAGCGCCTGGAGAAGCGCCTGGACCTCGCCATCCATCCTAACCGCCGACGAACCCGGGCATCCTTTCCTGGAGCGCAAGAAGCCCGCCTCCAGCAACAACTTGACTCGCGCCACACCTTCTTCGGTCGGTTCCTTCTCGGCGGCGAGCATCGGGTCCCTTCGGTAACGGCCGGAGACCGGGCGGGCCGCGGAGACCGCACTGGTGACATAGATGCCGAACACGCCCAATCGGCCGAACTCGTAGGCCTGGGCCTGAGTGATACCACCTGCCCAGAGGGTGCGGATTCCGAGCGTCGCGGCATAGGCGTTCAAAGCCGCGATTTGACCGCCCGAGAGCAGGCCCTTGGGATCACCCTGGGTCCGGAGGATTCTCCACCCCTTGGACTTGTCGAGAGTGTCGATCAGTACGATCCGGGCGCCGGCTCGCGCAGCGCTCTTCAGCCACTCGCGGATCCCCGCAACGCGGTCGTGACCGGCATAGACCCGAGCCGCGCTCATCATCGCCTGGTCGACGTAGCACACCGGAGCGACCGACCACGTGGGAAACCAGCGCTGAACGAGCGTGACGACCTCTCTCGCATCTTCCAAGGTCAACGGGAAAAGACCGTACTTCCCCAGCGAGAGGCCCATGGCGCGTGCCGTGTTCAGGCTGCTCCAGATCGCGCGCGCAACGGTGTCGGGATCGACGAGATCTCGGGGACGGATCACGAGCCCCAGCTTGTGCGCATGTCGGAGCACCGGTCCGATCAAGCCGGGCGCCAGGTAGTTCAGGAGGCTGGGAAGCGAGCCCATGCGGTCGGCCTCCTTGCGGACGACGCCGTCCACGGAGACGCTCCGGATGCCCACTCGTGCCGCGAGGGCGAGGGCCCGCATCAGCTTGTCGCGTCCCCGAGGTCCCCAGCCGATGCGCACATTGAGACCCAGCCGATGCGCGCGCCGATCCAGGCCGCCCTCCTGGTAGAGGTCGTCCTGGAGGCGCCGGAGAATCGACTCCTGTTCCGGCTCGGGCCGGCGCGAGCGCAGATCGAACTCGACGTACAAGGTGAGCGCACGGGGGACGCCGTCGGGTGTCTCGATGAACGGCCGCGCGTGCGCGAGGATTTCCCGACCGGCCGCAGGGATGACGACCCGCTCGGGCCCAGCGGGGAGGACGGTGCAGGGAGGAGGCAGAAGGTAGCGAACGTGCGCCCGGGCGCCGACATTGGTCGTGGTAAGGAGGCGGCCGGTGCACTCCAACCAGGCGTTCTCGTACTCCTCCGGGCCGACGACGACCTCCCCGACGGCGCCCAGCCGTTCGAGATCCATCCCCACACCCAGGGTGAGCGGAGCGGGAGACCGCAGGACGCGCGCCTTGGGCGACTCCCAGGCCGCGCGCCGAATGGCCGCGGCGGCAGAGCCCTCGTCGCTCACTCCGAGGAACGGGCCGAAGCGCTCGTGGTCATACTCTGCCAGTCCGGCGTTCCCCCGGTGCGGATCCCCGCCCAGTTGCCGCAATGCCTGTTGGGCGGATTGCCGCGCCCGCCCGGCAGCGCCCGGTCCGGCCGGTCTGCCGACCCGCCCACGGTAGGTCTCGAGCACATTGACACAGGCGGCGTCGGCTCTTGCGACGGCGCCCGGAACCGCTCTCCTCATTTGGTTCTCCTACGGCCTTTACCTCGTGCAGGCGCGGAAGGCTGGTCGAGTCCCCGCAGGTCCCACAACAACCAATCGTCGTTGCGCACGTAGCGGTTTCTCCGGTTGTCCCACTTCCGCGGCAGGACATGCTCCAGCCGCTCCAGGAACGGCAGCAGCGGTCGGCGCGGCGGAGCGAGCCGCTCGCGTTCGTCCAGGTCGGTCTTCCGCCCGCGGAACTCCGCCCGGTACGGGGGCAGGTTGAACCCGAACCCGTCGAAGAACCCCTCGCCGCCCACGAGCGGCATGTACCAGAGACTGGGGATCCCCGCGGGGTTCGGCTTGATCGGAACTTCCCGCTCGAGCTGCTCCAGGAGCTGGACGGCACGCGCGTCGCCCGCGACGTGCTCACGAAGCACCTCCAGGGCGGGGAAGCGGATGGGGGGACTTACCAGCAGGACCGGCTTTCGCTGCTGGCGGCAGAGGGCGATCTCATGTACCGTCCCGACGCTGTAGACGCTGGTCGGGCAATAGGCGATGACGAAGTCGCAGGTGTCGACCATCCGCAAGTCAATGTGCAGGGTCTCCCAGAACTTGCCGGTAATTCCGGCTCGCGTCTTGGCGCCGGCAGGCGAGTCCGCGAACGTCCAGCCTTCCCGCGCGGCCGTCGTGTTGGCGCCCTCCCGACCATACTCGTGCAGCCCGCGGACGGCCGGATTGTTCCAGGGATCGAAGACCACCGCGCCACGTTCCTGCAGGAATCGCCCGATCCGGGCGCGCCAGCCGTGCAGCGCCTCCTCGGCCCGGGAGGCCACAAAGTCCATCGGGCCGGACAGGTACACCCGGGCTCCCGCCAGGAGCCCCGGCTGCCTCGTCCGGCTCGCGCGACTGCGCATGACATCCTCCTACGTCTTTTTCGGCCGCTTCTTCAGGTCGCGTTTCACGTCCTCCAGGCGGCTGAAGCTCCCGATCTTGCGCGGGAACATGTAGTACTGGGTCCCCCTTGGCCACGCCAGATGTTCCACGGCCTCAAGCCCCTTGGCAGGTTCGGCCTGACTCACCAGCGCCGCCTGTTGGTCCGGCAGGGCAAGCGGCTTGAGATCTGCCAGCATGGAAGCGTCGGCGACGAGCCCGGCCTTGCGCATCGCGCACAGTTGTTCCGAATGTCCGTACTCCCGACGGCCCCGGGCCACGGTCGCCACGAACAGGTCGCCTACGGCCGACACCAGCGAAACATAGGCGGTCAGTACGGAGGTAGCAATCGCCGCGCTCGGTCGGAGGTCCCGGAGCGTGCACCAGTGTTCCCAGACCTTCCCTCCGTCCTCGGGACTGCCGGTCGGCTGGTCGAAATCCTGGCGGCGCCATAGATTGAACAGGTCCCGGGAGTCGGTCGCGCCGCGCGCGGAAGTCCTTCCGGTCGAGTTCCCCTCAACGAACCCGGCCAACGACGCGTTCAGCACGAACTCGCGTCCCTCGGCCGAGTCCAGCGGCACGGTTCGCACCGAGCCGCCGTCCCGGCGGGTGACGCTACAGTAGTAGCGATCGAGTCTCGGGTCGTGCGAGATTTCCAACCAGAGGAGCCCGCCGTTAGCATGGTTGAGTACGGCTCCTGCCCCGGTCAGGTGGCAGGCCACGTGCCATGCCCCATGGTCGAAGTCGCCCGGATCGCCCGGTCCAAGGCTCTCGCCTGAGATGATCGTGCGATCGAGCCACAGACGACGCAAGGCCTCGACGTTGCCGGCCGAGTTGACCAGCGCGCCGTCGTCGTCGACGTCAAACTGGAAGGTTCCGCGTGCCATGAGCATGCTCCCAGCGGGTCCGGTGGGATTTCGATCTGGGTCATCCCGTCGAGTCGGAACTCCTAGATCCCGAGTTTCTTGAACACATTGCGAAGTTCCGTGGCCGAGCCACCCATCCGACTCTTGGCAGCGCCTCGCCCCGCACGACGGAGTTCCTTTGGGGCGGTCTCGGGCATCGGGTCCCGAAGACTGAGGCGGATCAGGACCGGGCGGTGATCGCTGATTTCCTTCACGAATCCCGGGACCTCCTTGTCACGGGCCACGATGAAGTAATCCGTGGCCCCGTAGCTGCGCGCGAGGTTGGGCGAGAGGAAGATGTGGTCGATCAGCGACTTCGGACTCTTGATGTAGGAAAACGAGCCGGCCCCCTCATCTTCGGCGCTGATCGCCACATTGCCGCGATCAAGCAACTTCTGGAAGTCCCCGGTCGCGAGCTCGGCGTTCAGATCGCCGCCGACCACCCAGTCCGTGCCCGCCTTCCCCTCGGAAATCATCTTCTGGATCGCCGCGGCGAGGATTGCCGATGCCATCCGGCGGCGCTTGCTCCCGTCCGCCATCGCCTTGAGGTGCAGAGGAACGAGATGGAAGTCGAAGGCCTTGGATTGGCCCTCCATTGCAAAGTGGAACAACCCCGGGTAGCGCGGAAAAACGTCCCCCTCGACCCCCTCCAGGTTCAAGTCGTCGAAGTTCTGACTCTTGACCCCGAACCACTGATGGATGTCGGGCGGCCATTCCCGTCGTTCGCCCTTCACCGTGCGCGCATTCCATAGCACGGTGTTGGTTTGCTTGTCGGGGGGTGCGTCAGGCTCCGAGAACGCGCACTCGAACCGCTGCCCGCCCTGGGCGTTGAGGTAGTCCCGCAGCGCTTCCGTCGCTTCGCGGGAAGTCTCGGAGAATCCCCAGATGTCGAGGTTCATCGACAGGATCACCCTCGACACCGCATCGAGCTTCTCCTGGTACCGCCGGCAGAACCACTCGATGTTCCAGAACCCGAGGTCAAGGTCCTGTTCCTCTCCGCGGTAGCTGTTCACCACGCGCTCGACATCGGTTTCGCCATCCGTGCGTCGTCCCAGACTTCCGAAGTAGCCCGCGAGTTCGTCTGCGCCGCGGAAGAGTTGCAACACCTTCTCGGCCGAGCGAGCCGCGAGTCCATCCCCGTCTTGACTGACCTGCTCAAGGTGGGTGGCGATCGCGGACGGCTTGATCCCTTCGTTCACGTAGCTGCCGGAGAAACCCGGCGCGGGGAGACCGGCGGGGGCTTGAGGACTGGCATGATGGAGCGCGACCAGCTTCCACTCGTTATTGAACACGGGGCTGCCGGAACTCCCGGGCTCGGTGTCGGTTGAATAGTGGAGGACGACCTGGTCCTGCTTGATGACGGTGTTCTCCTGCAGCGCCAGTTCTTTGGGCCGCCCCGACGGATGCTGGATCACGTTGGCGAATTCGCCGTTGGTGATTGCGGTGACTCCCCGATCCAACGCGATGAACCCGAACTCCTTGCCCGGACTGCCGTGGACGCGCACGAACGTGAAATCCAGACCACCGGGCGTCTTGCTGGTGACGAACAGCTCCTCGGGAGCGAGCCGAAAGTCCTTCGCGGGGAACGGGATGCCGCGCTCGTCCAGCTCGAAATTGAAGAGACACGTCGCCTTGGATGCGGATTCGACGGTATTCAACACATGGTGGTTGGTGAGGAGGATGTCCTCGGCGACGAGGAACCCGGTTCCGACCCAGGATCCCTGTTGGCCGCGGAAGTCGACGCTGTCGGACACGGAGACTCTGCACACGGCGCGGGATCGAGACAGACCGACCGAGAGGAACCAGGCGGGGAGGAGGTTCGACTTCTGGAGGATCTTCTCATAGATGTCCTCGGTCTTTCCCGCGGACTCACGGATCTCCACGGCGGTCATCCGTCCCGAGCCTGCGAGCTGGGCGGTCCGCAGAAACAGAGGCACGCGCCGGTCCGCGGCCTCGTGCGCCAGCGCGTCGAGGTCGTTTTTCTGCAGGTCCAGCGTCGGGAGGCTGCCCAACTTGGCCGTTTCACGGGCCTCCCGGGTTCGAATGTAGCTGATCTGCTGAGCTTTGTTGTCCATGCCGCTTTACCTCCGCTTGGTGTCTTGGTCGAAGTTCCTGAGGACTCCGAAGTCGAGGCCGGTCAACTTCTCGATCGTCTCGACGCTGACCGCGAAACCGTCCGGCGTGGTCTGGCTGGTATTCACGACCACAATCTTGCCGCCCGAATCGATCTCATATTGCGAAGCGAGGAAGGCATAGGCTAGCAGATCTGAGTCGTTGCTGGGGTCGGCGAAAGCCGCTACGATCCAATAGGACTGCGGCACCATCAGGTCAGGGGTGGATCCCCGATAGTCCACCTGCAGGGACTCCGCGACATCGCTGAGGGCCGCGTCGTCATCCTGGAGCACCGGTCCAGAGAACACGCACGACCGTCGCGCCTCGGGCGCCAACGTAGCGACGACGTGGTTTCTCAGCCTCACCCACGCATTTCGATTGAACCCTACCAATACGGGACAGACATTCGTCACGTAATTCGTGGATCGGTACGCATCGCGAGCCTCGACGAAACTACCCCATGCGACACCGCTCTTCGTGACGAGGCGACCTCGATCCATGAAGGGGGGAATACCTGGGTACGCATCAATGCCAGTCTGGGAGTCCGCTGGTATCCGCACATCCTTCCGCAGGTACTCAGCCTCTCGGCGGAGATCCTGCGTGCGCTCGCGGTCAGAGTTACACGCCGTGAACAGGGCAAGCCTGCGCGTCCGGTGCATCGCGACCGAGTAATGAAGGTAGTCAAGAACCGGAGACAGCGTCCGGCCAAGCACATCTCTGGGAAGTGGCACCGACACGCGACTAAGGAAGTCCGGGTCGTAAGGCACCCTTGGCAACTCCGACGATCCCGCAGCATCATCCGGCTGCGCGTTCGGAAGCGTCTCGACCAGCGCATCCGCCCTGACCAGGTTGGCCTTCGCCTTTTCCAACTCATCGTGAAACGCGCCGACGATATCCCAACTGGCAATTCCATTGCAGCTTTTCCGCGTGCCCTTCCATGAGCCACCGTAGTGAAGCCCGATGATGCATCCGCTATGAAGGTCGATAACCGGCCCACCGGCAACTCCCGGGCACGTGGTTGCATCGTAGGAGAGACAGGCCGTGTTGTCCTGCATCAGTCCACTCGACTCGACACCCAGCAAGACTCCCGGCATGAGTCGCAACACGCCTGTCGGCGTGCCGAACAACCGCTGGAATACGATGTCAGGAGTCCTTAGAGAATCAGAGGAGTTGCCCATGGGATAGCCAATGACGACCACCTGCCTGTCTGCCAGGTCAAACCCAGGTTGCTCATCCAAGAGCGCCACGTTGCTACCCGGTACGCCAGGAACATTGAGCAAGGCGAATCCATGAGTCTCTGGCGACATAACTACAGTCGCCGGCCAGGTCCGTTCTTGGCGCTCCGTCAGGCGGTAGCCGAATCGGATGCTCCCTACTCGCGTAGCGACATCGCTTCCAAAGGTCAATACCCTTGCGGGCGCAACAACAAGTCCCGTTGCAAGCGGTTCGCCCTGCTTGTCCAGGACAGCGCAGACCGCTTGCTTGGCCAGTATTGCTATCGACGAGAGATCAGCACCCTGCCACGTGACAGGGTGCTCAGCTTCAATGGCGGGTCGCTCACGCGTCAGGTCACTGATCCAGTGCTCCGCGCCGTTTTCCAGCGTCAGCATGTCCAGCCCATGCTCGCTCCCGATTCGGGCAATCACCAATGCTGGATCACCCCCGACCTTGGAGTCCAGCTCAGGACGCTGGAGAGCCTCATCGAGCAGATTCGCCAAGTCGATCTGGTAGTAGAGACGGCGAAGCTCGTAGGGGATGACATCGACCTCGATTTCGCGGTCTTTCGTGAGATCCAGGCTCTTCCCGAGCAGCTCCGTCACTTCACCGCGCTTGACGCAGCCATGTCGGGTTGTCACCAAGAAAGTCGTTCCACTGAATCGGGCCGGGACGTTAAGGCATGCCAGGTGGCCCCTCAGAGGCGCGCCCTCGTCGTGTCGGGCGACAGTGATGCGAATCTCGGCCACCCCGGTGGAGTCTGTGGTAGCCGGCTTGATCTCTATGGGCTCAAAACTACTCGGAACAAACGTCACCTCCACCTCGGGGGAGCTGATTCTAGACACAATGCTCTGCCGCTGCTGATCAAAGGTGATCTGGTTTAGCTTGACCCGGAGACGTTTCTCGACGGATGCTGAAGACGACAAGAAGCAGCCCCATATGACGACCAGCAGGAGAGCGGCTCCGAGGGCGATCGCCGCCACAATCCAAAGCGTCGGCGGCGGAGGCGGTGGAGGGGGGCTGGGAGGTCGTACGAATCGCCAACCCTTATCCGCCAGCCAGTTCGCAATGGTTGAGAGTAGTATTCCTCTACACTGACGGGTCGCCTCGATTCTTTCCCTGTGGATGGCGTGCAGCCGCCCTTCGCTATCGAAGTAGCCCCCGCCACTGAGGCCCGGCCGAGTGGCTGAGGACCGCAGGTAGATCATCGCAGGATCAGCGTCGCCCGCGTCGGTGGCGAACTCTGCCTCCACCGCAGGCAGAGTCTTGTCCTGAACGGTGGCCAGGTACTTCCTTCCGCCAGGGTATCCAACGAGGCGCAGACTCCCTGCATCCGGCTGCGAATCAGACGGGGCGGGAATCGCCGCGGCGCGCCCATCGCTGTCTTGTGAGGCGGAGGCGGAGTGCGTCACCTTAAGGAGGATCCAGTCCTTCGCGTCCGCGCCGCAGGGATGTGACACCGTCCCGTTCCAGGCTTCCGCGCTCCAGGAAGTATCCGACGTGACGCCACAATTGTACGGCCAGCAGCGGATGTGCGGCAAGGCTGTGCCACCATCGTAAACCACGTGCCTGCAGGTAAGCAGGAGGCTACAGGACTGCGCGTCCGGCACCTCGCCCGATTCTAGTCGTACCATGACGGCGGTGCCCTGCTGGGGATCGACGCTCTCTCTCGCGGGAGACAGATGTAACGGATCCGTGGAGGCCTCCACGTACCAAACCACCTGCTGAATTCGATGGGTGCTTCCCAGATTCGTGGATCCGGCGCTGGTGGGCGCGGCCTCCGGCCGCGCCGGGAGCGGCTGGAAGCCGCTCCCACGAGCGATCCACAAGAATGGGAAGCACCCAATTCGATCGTCCGAACCGGTCGCCATGTCTGACTCCAGGTTTCCCCGCGCACTCGGGACTCAGCGCCCCAACGAGCGCGTCCCAGGTTCGGAGTCGGGTCCAGCCTGCGTTGATCGGCGGGCAGCGGTGGTGTGGCATAGCCGAGGTCGATCGGTGCGGATGGAAATCCGGAATGCCGCCCTTGATTGCCGCCCGCTCGTGATCCCTCTCCGCATCCGCCGCCCTCAATCCGCTCCATGGAAGCCCCGACCTTGCCGATCGCTTTGTCGCCCATACCATGTCGATCCGAGAACTGTCAACAGAATTTCCGGATCCGGTCACTCCTCGGTCTCGCACCTGCGTTGAGGTGCACGGGACTTCCCCGAGTAGACGAGACGCCACGGGCCGCACCACGGGCCACGCCACTCAAGCGCCCGCGCCCGCACCCGGCCTCGCCGGCCCACGGACCGCCCGCCCCTAAGCACCGTCCGCTTCTACAGGCTCCGTCTGCCCCGCGCAGCCTACGCGGGTTTCCCTTGAGTTCTCCTCGGCCGGGCAGCTAGAATTCATCGGTCGCCGACCATCACCGACTGCTGATCCCGGCGGCGGCTTAGCGCCAGTGCGGTGCCGCGCCGGGATGGGCGTGTGGCGGCACCGCATCGGTAGTGGCCCACAGGGGAGGGGAGCCGCATGTCGTTCAAGTACGGTTGCTTCATCAGCTACCGCCACGCCGAACCCTGGCCCACCGGGGTTTTCATTGAACAACTTTTCCAAGCGCTCAAGGGCGAGGTCAAGGCCGAGACCGACCTGGACGTCTTCCGGGACGTGGACCGCATGAAGGGGGGCGCGATCCTCGAGCCCTCGATCACCGAGGCACTTCGTGACAGCGTTTGCATGGTTCTGGTCTACACCCCACCTTACTTCTCCCTCGAACACACATACTGCGCGCGTGAGTACAAGGCCATGCTCGCGCTGGAGCAACACCGCCTTCCGGGCACGACGAACGGCCTCATCATCCCGGTCGTCTATCGTGGCCTTAAGCGATTCCCGAAGGAGCTTCAGGGGCGGAAGCGCCTGGACCTCAGCAGCCCGACTCTGATGGCTGCGGATCTCAACACCCAGCCGTCCTTCCTGTCCTGCGTCCACGAAATCGCTGAGTACGCGGCCGATCGTCTCGAGGAGCTCGCGGCCCTGAAGCCTCCTGACCTGAACGGCAAGTTCCGCCTCCCGACCGACGCCGAGATCCTTCCCTGGCTGAAGCAGATTGCATTCGTCGGCGGTCCGCTCCCCGGACGCCCGGAGGCCGCATGAACAGTTCGCCGAACCCGGCCCCGCCACTGCCCCCGCGCGGCCAGGTGATCACCTTCTACTCCTACAAGGGCGGCACCGGCCGTACCATGGCGCTGGCCAACGTCGGGGCCCTCCTGGCCGAACGCGCCGACCCCGGACGCGGCGTTCTGCTCATCGATTGGGACCTTGAGGCTCCGGGCTTGCCCCGGTATTTCCCCCAGTCGAGGCCCGTCAAGTCGCGCATCCGCCTGCGCTCGGCGGCCGAATCCGAGACTCCCGGCGTCATCGATCTGGCGCGGGACCTGCTGAGCCGCTTGGCCCCTCTTCAGAGCGAGGCCCGAACTTGCACGGAGGGCGAAGTGCAGGCCCTCCTCGATCGCCTGGACCTCGACGAGTATCTCCTGGCTACGGACTGCGCGAATCTCTTTCTCCTGCCGGCCGGCCGCTGCGATGCCGGGTACGCACACCGCGTCAATACGTTCGACTGGGAAAGCCTGCATCGGGCGGCACCTCAGCTCTTTCGCGGCCTCGCGGAGCGGCTGGCCCAACGATTCGATTTCGTGCTGATCGACTCCCGCACCGGCGAAACGGACACCAGCGGGATCTGCACGATGTTGATGCCGGAGAAGCTGGTGGCGGTCTTCACCCCCAACCTCCAAAGCGTGGGCGGTGTCCTGAAGCAGATTCGCCTCGCGACCGAGTACCGGCGCGATTCGGACGACGCCCGCCCGCTTGCCGTGTTTCCGCTCGCTTCCCGCGTCGAGACAGCCGAGCCGACGCTGCGCGACGCTTGGCGTTTCGGCTCTACGGCGGAGGGCCTGCGCGGTTTCGAGGTGGAATTCGAAGAGCTTTTCCGTCAGGTCTACGGGGCTGAAGCCTGCGAGTTGCGCGAGTACTTCGATCACGTGCTCATTCAGCACGTCTCTGCCTACGCCTATGGCGAGCAGATTGCCGTCCGCAAAGAACGCAGCCAGGACCGCCTTTCGTTGACCGGCGCCTATACCAGCTTCGCCGAGCGTCTGGTGAACCAGGCGGTCCCGTGGGAACGGCGCGGCGCGCAGGCAGCCAACCTGGGGACAGGCGTGGCGCCGGGAGCACTACTCCTGGGCCCGCTCCTCCGGTCCTGGTGGCGAGGGTACCAAGGGGTCGCACGCAGGCTGGGATTCACGCCGGCGGCACAAGTCGTCGCCGGTCTGGCGTGCGTCGTCGCGATCGCGGCATTGGTCGAGCGCAGCAGCATGTACTCGGCGCGGGAGTACTTGGCCTTGAAGAGCGAGGTGGAGAGTAAGGCAAAGGAAGTACGAGAGCTCCGCGAGGAAAAGGAGCAGGCGGCGACTCGCTTGAAGTCGGCCAGCGCCCTGGTCGACAAGCTTCAACGGGAGCTATGGCATGCGGAAGGCAGGCTGAGTCTTGCCGTGGTGGAGCAGGCCGCACGGCGCGATTCTGTCACGGCCGGGAAGGACCTGGCTACCGCGGCCCTGGAGGTCGAACGGTCGATTCGCCAGGCGACGGAGCTAGACCTTGAAAAGTCCGACGATCCCCGCATCATCGAGCGACTCTTCCTGAATCACTGTGTCCTGGCGTGGGTGTGGAATCAGCTTGGGCGGAAGGAGGACCTGGCTCGCGAGGTGGACGAGGTCCGCAAGCGGGGCCAAAAGATCGATCCTCGGGCGTTGCGGTACCTGCTGTCCGCGTCTGGGAAGGGGACCGTGGAAGAAGGTATCAAGAGTCTTCTCGATCCCAAGACCTCCGCGGAGGAGTGGTTCCAGGAGGTGAAACGGTATGACCGCGCGGAGTCGGCAGGTCGGAGCGGCGGGGGGTCGAGCACGTGGTGAGAGGAGGTTGCAGGCGCACCCTTTGGGAAAGCCAAGTCCACCGGTTGCGCGTGTCGGAGGGCTGACGAGTGTCGCAAACCGGAGTCGGCGAGGAACACTCGGTGTTCGATGCCTTCCTGTCGTATAGCAGCCGCGATCGCGCCGTCGTCGAGCGCATCCAGCATTTCATCGAGGATTATCGCCTTAGAACCGCCGAGGGCAAGAAGCGGCGCCTCCGCGTGTTCTTCGATCGCACGGACATGCGGGGTGGAGACCTGACCGAGGAAATCCGCGGCGGCCTGGAACGCTCGCAGGCATTGGTGCTCTGTGCGTCACCGGCGGCGGTGGATTCGCGCTGGGTGCGACGCGAGCTGGAGGATTTCCGGCGATTCCACCAGCAGCCCCGCATCGCGGTAGTGCTGCTCACCGGGCAGGAGACCCTGCTCCAGGACCTGGGGACAGACGCAGAGACGCGCTTTCACGATCTGCGCCGCGGTCGGCTCGGCCCTCTTTGGCGACCGCGCGCCCGGCTCGAACTCTTGAAACTGCTGGCCTATCTCACGGGCGTGGATCTGCGGACCCTGCGAAATTGGTGGCTGCGTCGAACCCTGGCACGGGGGGTCTTGCTCGGGTGCGTGGCCGCTGCCCTGGCCACCGGCGTGCTGGCGATTCCGGTACCGGGCTGGGAGCGCGTGCCGCTCGCGGATCGACGCGGCGAGGTCGCTCCGATCGCCAGTGAGATGCAGGGCGGAAAGCTGTGGGTTGCGTGGCGTTTCCAGGCAGGCGGTGAGCGCCCGCGGAACTACATTGAATGCCAGAGCTTCCCCGTAGACCAAACTTCGAAGTCGACACTCGAGAAGACCTTCTCTCTCCGGGGCCGGCTCCTGCCGTTGAAGATCGCGTCAAGGGTCGACGAGAAAGAGGTGCGGTCCAAGCTCGCGGCCCACTACTCGGAGAAAACCGACGAAGACCCGAAGACGCGCCCGATTTGGGTGGGGTCTCCCGCCGCCGGATGGTTGGTCGTGGTCGCGCCGATCGAGCCATCGCAGGAGGATGCGGCCAAGGCGGAGGAGGAGTCCGACGAAGCGGCGTTCACGATTCCAGCCCGCGGACGGAGCTTGGTGCTCGTGGAACACCGCGGCGTCGTGCGCACCGCGGCAGTTGCAGGATTGGACCCACGCTGGCAGGAGAGGGATGCGGCGGGTGCCCCCGCGTCGCCGGCGACCGGCCTGCCGGTTGCCGTCTCAACCGATGGATCGCTTTGGATCGGGATGCCTGCGCGGCCGAACTACGTCTCCGGAGGCCTCTGGCGCACCTCGGATGCCGGCGGAACCTGGGAGCAACTCGAGGACTGGACCAGCGTAACGTCACTGCTGGCCGTCCGCGATCCGAAGCCTGAGCTGTGGGTCGCGGAGAGCCACCATTCGCGTTGGGTCCGCGGACTCCTCCAACCCAAGGGTGCGCGTCTGGTCAAACTTGACGTCGCGTCTGGCAAGGTCATTCAGGTATCGCTCCCGGTCATAAGTTCGCGGGCGGAAGTAGAGCTGTCGGGTGCCGGGCCCGATGGTCACATTCTCGTGCGCATCGACGAGGCCATCTACCGGCAAGGAGAGCGCCCGCTCTGGCATTGGGTCCTGCGGGCCCTGGGGCGAACGGGGGCAGACTTGTTCTGAAGACGGCGTTCTCCGCGTGCCGGCTTCCGGAGAATCGCCGCGGACGGACTACTCGGACAGGCGCTGCTCCAGAGCCTTCATCAACTCCCCGATGTCGATCTCCGCGCCCGGCTTCAGGGAGATCGCCTTCATGTCCGCCAGGACCTCCACCAGACTCGCCAGCGTGCTCCGGATCTTGGTGTACAAGTCCAGCTCCTCGCGAATCCCTTGCAGATCGGCTCCGCTGACCCCTTTCATCGCCGCGTCGAGCTGCTCTTTTTTTTGCTCCCAATGCTGGATGTGCTTCACGCGTTCGAGCGGCTCGGTGATCGCAGCATCGGCCGTTAGGATGGGGAATACACGGGCGCGAAGGTCTCCGCGCGCCGCAATCTCCGTCAGCTCGAACATGCAGCTCACCGACTGGAAGTAGGACGGCGACAGGATTGTCACGATGCACTTGCCGCGGCCGATTCGCTGCATGAACGCCCGGATCGAGTCCTTGTACCGGATTTCGTTCTGGTCGCGCAGGAGTCGGATGTCGCGCTCCTGGCAGGCGGCCTCCAGTTGGTCCGCCACCGCGGCGCTTTCGGGCTTCCGGGCGTAGGAAACGTAGACCTCCCGGGGTTCCGCGACGGCCGACGGCTCCCCGTCCGGTTCTTGCTGCGACTCGCGCATTTCCCACCCTGCGCGCATTACCCTGGAGCGGAGTGCCGTCGGGAAAAGGTCCTGCAGCAACTCAGCGGCATTGACCAGCTTGCGGCTGACGCGGCATTGGATGGGGGCCGCGTCGCGCGCGAAGTCGATCAACTCGGTCAGCGGGAACGCGCACGGCTCGCCGCGACCCTGGCAGCCAGAGCAGTTGCAGGGCAGGTACTTCTCGTACTTGAGGCGCGGCATCGAGGCGTGGATACGCTCGAGGTGATCGTCCACGATGGCCAGCAACCCGCGCGCGTCAGGCCCCGCGAGCCGGACCGTGATCTTGCGCCGCGCGTAGTCTTCGACGACCTCTCCCCGCGTCCCCTGGCGCTGCACGACCACGCCACCCTTCCAGACCAGCTTGGGATCGGCAATCAGGTGGTGCAGGGCCACGATCAGGCGCGTGATCAGCCCCTTGGGCATGAAGTCGTACTCATACCGGAGCACAAGGCTCCCGGTTGTGCTCCAGGCGTACTCTGGTCGGGTTGGCGAGAGGAGCTGCGGGGCGATGAACTCGTCCCGACCCGGTACCTGGTAGCAAAGCTGGAACTTCATCATCAGGCGCAGCAACTCGTCTCGCATCGGCGAGTAGGTCGGCTCAGCCCAGATCCGCGCCAAGTCAGCTCGGCCGAATCTTCCCCGGAGGTCCAGGACGGCAGGATCGTCCAACACGCGATAGACCGCATCGGTTCCCCACTTCGGCTTCAGGATGACGACGTGTTTCAGGACCGGGTCATCCTGGAAGTGCAGGCAGATGCCGAGGTCATGGAGGTAGCTGCTCAGTTGGAGCTTGTCCTCCACGCGCGTGAAGCCGTGGTTTTGACAGATGTCGAGAAATGCGTCCAGGCCGACATAATCTCTGGCGTCCTTCTCCAGAGCCGCCCGAACCCGGCTCCAGGTGGCGGGCAGCGGCGCGCCGATGTGGGGCAACCGTTCCAGTTCACGCCGGACCGCAGAAGTAAGCTCCTCCAGGCCGCGGTTCGATTCCAGGTTGGTCCGATAGGCGGTGCGGAGACTCGGGAAGCGCTGGCGCAGGGTGGCAAGGTCGAGGTCGCGCTGCCGGTCCTGCTTTTCGTTCCGCACCAGCAGGATCGGGCTGCCGTCGCTCAGCAGCTCCACGACCGACAGCCAGTAGTTGAAGTCCGTATCCTCCTTGCGATCATCTGCGACTAACAGATACAGGGAACGCCGGGTCAGAAAGAACTGGTGCGTGGAGTGGTAGATTTCCTGTCCACCGAAGTCCCAGATGTTGACCTGGAACGCGCGCTGAAGCAGCTCCTCGACTTCGTCGCGCTTGACCCGCACGACGGCGGCGAAGCTCCAGTGTGAGACCTCGATCCCCTCGGTGGAGGTCTCCTGCGCTCGGAGCGAATAGGCGGGATCCACGATCTTCCTGGCCAAAGACGTCTTTCCCGCCCCGGCCTCGCCCACGACGATGAGCTTCGCTTCGCACAGGTAGTCGACCCCGACTTTCTGCCTCTGTCTCCAATAGTCCCGGATGCCCTCCAGGCCTTGCTTCACAACCTCAGGAGGAGGAGTCTGGATGTTCTGCCCCGAGACGTTCAATAGATCGAGACTTGGCAGGTCAAGAATCTTGGCTGGAATGACCCTGAGTACGGGCCCGGGAGGACCAAAACCGGCGCTCCATGCTAACTCCAATGATCGAAGAGTCTTGATTCGGAATAGTACACCAGGTATTTGCCGCAGTCCATTCCCGCTGAGGTCGACGGCGTGGAGTTGGGTCAAATACGCCAAGGAGTCCGGCAGACTCTTCAATTGGCAACTTCGCAACTTCAGGATGGCCAGGTTTTGAAGCTCAGACAGCCATGTTGGAATGCTGCAGATATCGGTATGAGCGAGAGATAACCGCTTCAATCTCTTGAGGGCCCGGATCCCCGGGGGAAACTCACCTAGCCTAATGCCCCAGATGGTCAGCGTGACAAGTTTTGTGAATCGTGAGATGTTCTCGATGAGCTTGTGCACGGCTGCTGCAGGAGTCCGGAAAGGCTCGTACGCCTCGATCCACAAAGGACCGATGGTCAGACAGCTCAACTCGACGAGACTCGACACGTCAGGAAGGAGTTGATCGGCGCCCAGCAGTGGGGTGTCTGTCCGTAGGTCAATGCCGCTAATGTTGCCGGGAGATAGTCCTGCGCGGCAACGAAAGTAGGACTCCCAGTCGAGAGTGAGTCCGGGCAAGTTCGGGACTCGCTCGATAGGATTCCTGCTTATATCCAGCCGCCTCAGATTCGGCAGTTCATGAAAGCGCTCGGGAACAACGCGGATGCGATTCCCACGCAGGTTTACCGATTCCAGTCTCTGGAGCTCGAACACCTCGTCAGGAACCTCGGTCAACTCTACCGTCGTCAAGGCACCGGACAAGTCGAGTTCGGTGAGCCCGTTCCGTCGAGCCCCCTCAATACGCTTTCCGACCTCTGACTTCTTGGCCATCATGTTCTTCCCTCCACAGTGCTGACACTCACACATGGCTGTCGAATCCTCAGCGACTGTTCGCGATCCTCCCGCCAAAGTCTCCTCCTCCCCCGTTCTACGGTCCCCGCCGGATCACCCGCGCCCGCCCGCGCAGCGCGTCGATCCCGTCCCGATACGCACGATACGCAACGGACGGCGCCGCCTCGCCCGGCTCCCACACGTAGTCCACAGCCGGCGCGTACTTGATGTCCTGCCCCCAAATCTGCGGACTTACATGGATGCGTCCGCCCGGCGCGTCCCAGTCCCAGTACGATGCAAAGAAGAACGGTTGCCCATGCTCCGCAATCGTCCAGCGCCGCCCCGCCGCGTCCAGGAGTCCGGGCAGAACAGCCAGCGCCTTCCGCTTGTCTTCCACCAACTGCGCAGCCGAACGCCCCGCATGCTCCGTGGTCCACAGCGCTTCATCTACCAGGAAGTAGACCTCGATCACGTCCTTCTCTCCTACCCCAGCATCCCGCGCGCGCGCCAGCAGGCCGGGAAGACCGTCCTGCGTGGCTCCGACGAACGCCACCCTCCGGCACCCCCGGAACAGCTCCAGCGGCGGCGTCTTGCGGGCGGCCCGCTCCTCGTCCAGGATCGGCGCCCGCATCGCCGGCACCACTTCCCGCAGAAACCGCGCCTGCCGCACCGGCATAACCACATCGACCGCCGGCGGCGCCAGCTTCAGCACACTCTCGTGGACCGCCCCCAGCCCCCCGCCGTCCACGATCGCAAACTGCGCGGCCGAGGGCAGCAGCCGCCACGGTACCCCCCCGCCGTCCGCCGCGGCCGTCCCGGCGCACAGCGCCGCCGCCAGCGCCGCCGTCTTCTCCGTCTCGGCCGCCACGTCGCCAAACAGATCGCCGATCGCTCCCCCGTTCAGGCACTCGAGGGGCGCCTCCAGCAGGGCCGGCCCCAGATGCCGCGCGTCCGCTACCCAGCTCTCCCCATTCGCTTCGGCACCCCCACCCGCTCCCGCGGTCGCGCCGGCGCCCGTGACCACGCCCCCGTCCGCGATCGCCGCCGTCACCAACCCACGGTGTTGCGCTAGCGCGCCCCACCCCGGCTCGCCGCCTGCGCCGCCGCCCCAGGCGAGTACCGTATCCAGCAGCGCCAGCCGCGCCCGCGGCAGCGGGTGCGTCCCCGACCCCGCGTCGGTCGCGTCGAGCCCGATCGTCTGGAGCAGCCCCAGCAGGGTGATCAGGAACCCAGGCCCGGCCAATCCCAGTCCCAGCAGGTCCGCGACCAGTTCCTTCCGCCACTCGACCCAACGCAGCGCGCGCTCCGGCAGTACGCCGCGACCGCGGAGAAAATTCTCGATCCAGACCCCGACCTCCACGCTCAACCCCAACTCCGTGTCAACGTCGTGCCCAACCTCGTGCTGCAGCGTCGTCATCAGCCAGGCCGAATCGAGATGGTCGGGCGGCAACAACACCAGCGGGAACGGCGTTGCATCTCTCCCTTCGACGGTGAGACCGGGGCTGCGCACGCGTTGCCCCCGCACGAAAGTCGCGGGCGACGCCATCGGCTCGAGCAGCACCAGCGGCTCGGGCCACTGGCGCCGCCCCGAGCGCGCAACTCCCAATGCGCGCGCCCGGCGCAGGAGCGTCGCGTACCCGTCCGCGGCACACCGCTCGGCAAAAAGCAGCGGCACCGCGGCGCGCGCCCGACTGCGCTGCTCGGACGCCGACCCAACGATCTGCCACGCGCGTTCTGCTGCCACCAGGTTGCGCAGCCGCTCAACCTCCGACCCCGCGCCGTCCGCCGCCGCGAGCCACCCCTCGACCAGCTCCGCGGTCAATGTCACATGCGCCGGCCGCACGACCGCGCTCGAATTCGGTCTCTCCCCCGCCCCGGTGGCCACGCCTCGACGCGCGAACGCGACCTCGTTGCGTACCCACTGAACGCGCCGCTCCAGAGTCTGCCGGCGCACCGCAGCGAATTCGCTAGCCATGCGCACCTCCCGCATCCGCCGGCCGCGGGTCGATGCGGACTTCCACCGTCAGCGTAAGGTGGATCTCGACCGTCGCGGGTGGATGCGCCGCCCGCGCTCCGCCCGCGGCGACGCCTCCGGCTTCCGGCTCCTCGCCCGCGCCGACCGCGCGCGCGTTCGTGCCCTTCTCCCCGGCCACCGCCGCCCCATCCGCCCGGAGATCGAGCGAGCTCCGCGCCGCCCGCGCGGACCGCCCTGCCGCTGCCAACCGGACCCGCAACTGCCGGGAGGCCTGGTCCGGCGGTTCGATTGCCTGGGACGTGGCCGGCACCGACTCGAATACGTTGCGGTCCCCGGCCGCGATCATCTCGCGCATCAGCGCGAGCACGATTCGACGTCGAAATGCCGGATCGGTGGCGGCATGCCACGTCAGTTCCGCCACCAGCGGGTCGGCCTCCGGACCCGGCGCGGAGGTCGGCACCGCCGACCTCACCCAGCGGCGCAGGGCTCGCTGCGCCGCCTGCTCCGACCCTACGTCGCGTGCGAGCTCGCCCAGCACCATGCCTTCGAGCGCGCGGAGGCCGTCCCCGCCGCGGACCGCCACCGCTTCCTCGCTCCCCCCCAGGTCGGGCAGCGCGGCGGTGAGGAGCGCGTCGCAGTCGAGCAGGCCGGAACCGAACCAGCTCGGCGGCAACGGGGTGCCGATCGGCGTCGTGGCGGTCCGGCGCAGGATCTCTGCAAACGCCGCGGGCAGCTCGGCGCCCGGATACCGCGCGCGCAGTTTCTCCACGCCGTGGAAGGAGAGCCACAGTGCGGCCGCCGCGGCGACCCGCGCCGTCGCGTGCGACGTGCCGCTCCCCGGCCGCGTGATCGGCGCCCCCCCTTGCCAGGCGGCCACGTACAGGAGATGCCCGGGTGCCGTCAGATCTACGGCCTTCCCCCTGGACGAACCGCTCCAGGCGACGGCGCCCGGACCGCAGGCCGCCACCGCCAGGACTTCCGGATAGAGGGCAGGCCACACCACGAAGCCGACGGAGTTGCCGGCGGCCGCCACGACAATCACGCCGCTGCGCCGGGCATAGCGCACCGCCCGCAACAGACGCGCCCCGCCGAGCCCGCCCAGGCTGATGGAAATCACCTGGCAGCCGGCTTCCGTCGCATACTCGATGGCGCGCGCCAGGCGGTCCTGCCAGCCGAGGACCACCACCGAGTCCGTGACGCGGATCGGCACCAGCCACGCGCCCGGCGCGAGCCCGGCGACCGCCTTCTGGCCGGCAATGGCGGCGCTTTCCGGGCTCACGATCAAGCTGCCGGTCCCAGTCCCATGACCCGGATTGAGCCCGACCCCCTCATGCAGGGGATCTTCCGCAGAGGCCTCCTCCACGAGGTTGCGCGCCAGGTCCGCGCGCACGCGCAGACTGCCGCTCGCGTCCCGTAGCTCCGGGTGGTTCCTGTAGCCGGTGTCCGGGTGACCCACGAGCACCTCCGCGCCGGGGACCCGGCCCTGAAATCGTTCCCACGCGTCGCGCGCATGGACCAACTCCAGATCCCAGAGCGGATCTGCGGGCGGCGGTCCAGACGAATCCGTACTCTCGGTAACGGCTTCGTCCTGGATGGGGAGATCGCCTGCAAACACCGGTTCGACCCGGGCCCCCTCCCCGCCCAGCTCCGCCCGCAACGCATGGGCGAGGTCCCAGGCCTCGGCGGGCGTGATTCCCAGGGCCGGCGGGGGACGCAGCTCCACGCCGAATCGGCCAGGCGTATCCGGGTCGGCCAGCGGATTCGCCGGCCACGCCCGATACCCGAGCACGCCCAAATCCTCGACGGCGCGACTCCCCGCCGCCTGGGCGTCCTCCGCGGACAGTTCGACAAAGAGATAGTGGAGTCGCAGGTCTGTCGGCATAGCTTCCCCAATCTCGTGCGCGGACCCATGGCGTGCCACGGCAGGTCGGTTCGATCGGCTCGCGGATCAACTCCCGGGGCGCGTCGGGTTCTTGGCCGCCACCACCGTGGCGACCCCGCTGGGCGCCGAGGAATCCACCGTAGGAGCCTCGGGGCGGGATGCCGCCGTCACGGAGACCGAGATGCCCGCGACGCCGAGTTCCGCATCCGCCATGGCGGGCGGGCCTAGCGAGACGCGAATCTCCAGGGGCACCGTGATGCGGGCGACCGCCCTCCCCCTGCCGGAGGCCGGCGAGACCGGGGCTTCGAGGTCACCGTCCGCTGCCGCCCACTCCGCCGCCCACGGGTTCGGTTGCGCGGGGCGGGGGGAGCCAAACTTTACGCCGGCATCCACCACCTGGCCGTCGCGGGCGAGCTCGTGCGCGGGGACGGCGTAGTTGGACACCAGGTACCTGCCGCCGAAGTGCAGCCCGACCACGCGGCCGGTCCCGACGTCGATCACAGCGGACCCGGAATTCCCACCGAGCGTGGAGCTATCATGAGCCAAGGCGTCGACCTGGCGCCCGAAGCTGGAGGCGATGGCGCGTCCGCGCAGTTTGCCGGGCTGGAGGCGTTTGACCTGGAACACGCCTCCGAATACGCTGAGTTGCAGCGCCAGATCGTTACGCGGGTCCATCGAGGGGTAACCGACGACGGCGACTTCGCGGCCGGTGGCCTCCTTCGGCTCCGCCTCATCCAGCGTGAGGTACGGCACCGTCAGATCCGGTATTTCCAGGATGGCCATGTCCCAATAGGGATGAATGAGCTTGACCCCGCATACCTGGACACTCCGGGAAGCCTCGGAATCGCGCTCGCGCTTGAAGTCCACGTCCGCGCTCTGCCCGAAGCGGATGCTCAAGCCCCGGCGGCCCAGGCCGAGCGCGAAGATCTCGGCGACGTGGCGGTTGGTCATCACGAGACCCGGGCCGACTACGAAACCGGTGCCCCCGTAGGGCAGCGTGGGGTGATCGGGCAGCTCGATCCGCCCCACGGAGGGGATGGCGGCCTCGATCCGGGTGCGGATCGGAGCATCGGCGAAGTGGCTCCACGGGGCGGGCGGCGCGCCGAAGCTGTCCTTCCTCACGTCGAGCACGGGCCGCTCTTGCGGCAGAACGATCGCTTCCAGCGCCGCCAACTCGTCGTGGGTGGTGGGCTCCTCCCGGAGGACTTTCTGGGTGGCAAAGACCGCGAGGTCTCGGCGCTCGCGGACCGAGGTGCGGGCGCCCGTGGCCCGGACGACCTCGAGTACGGCCGCAGGACTCTCCAGTCCCCGGCCGACTTCGAGTGCCGCCGCATCGTCCACCGCCGTCTGGAGCCGCTTCAGCGCATCGGGGCTCTCCTGGAGGATGCGGCGAGCATAGGCGCGCAGCCGCTCGGCCTGGGTCTCGGCGTTTCCCATCGATCCTGGCCTCCCTTTGCAGCAGGAATGTTGAGGGACGATTCAGTTGGTCACGGAGCACCGGGCACGCCGCGGGCCGCCACGCCGCGCAGTCCTTCCAGGACCAGCCGGATCATCCGGGGGATCGAGAGGGTGGCGAAGAGTTCCAGATTGGCGGCCTCGTCGAGACGGTTCCGGAGTCCGGGAATGCCCGCCCGTGCCAGGTCGGCCGTGACCTGCTCGGACTCAATGGGAGAACCGGCGGCGAAGTGAAGGTTGAACCGATCGATCAGGGCGGCCCGCCCGGCGTCCACCGCACGGAGTTCTTGCCGCATGACATCGGGGCGGCCCTGTAGCGCCGCGCAGATCGCGTGGGCGCAGCCGCCGAATCCCCCCAGCACGTAGGTCGGCAGTCCCTGTCGAATCGCCAGCCAGGTCTCTTCGAGAATGCCGGGATAGCGGCCGCGGAATCCGTGGGTGCGGCCGCACAAAACCAGCCGTGCCTGCGCCAGGGCGTTCCCCCGCTCCCGCATCGCCGTGTAGCAGCGGGCGCGGATGCACTCGCTGTCGAGAGATGCGTCGAGAGACGCGGCTAGGAGGTCCGGGAAGCGGGCGCGCAGATCCGCCGGCAGTTCCAGACGTTCGAACCGCGCGACGCGGGCGTACGCCGCCTCGGTCGCGGGGTCGATCATGGACGCCCGATCCCAGGACACCAGGTTCACGGCCGCCTCCGCGGGCGCAGCGCCGACTTCGGACCGATGCGCCTGCGCGATCTGCAGCAGGCTCTCGGTGAAGCCGCCGACCCTCAAGTCTCCACCGTAGACGAGAGTGGCGCCGGCCGCCAGCAGGTAGCGCGCGATCTCGACCCAGGCGTCGTGGACGTGTTCTGCGCCGAGGCCGCGGGCGGCGAGGCCCTCGAGGTCCTCCGAGATCGACAGGACGACCCGCAGTCCGGCGAGCGGTTTGGCCTGCGCCAATCCCTGCAGCGGCGTGGTCAGGAGAGTGCCGGGGGCGCACGCCCGGCGCACCAGTTCGATCTCCGCATCGGGCAACGGGGGGTCGGAGTAGACCACCACCGCGGCTCGCCTCACGTCCTCCTGCAGCATGGTCACCAGCTCGGGGGCACGGGGGAGGAGTGCCGCCGCGGCGGGACCCAGGCCTTCGGCGCGGAGCCGGCGCAAAATCTCCAGCGCATGTGTCTGGGCCAGAAGTTCGCGGAGGGCGGCCTCGATGATCGCTGCCTTCGCCGTCGCGTCGTCCGGTCGCGTGGGCTCCCAGCGCAGGGTGCGCACATTGCCGAGGTAGGGAAACCGCCGATCCTCGCCACGGCTCAAGGCATCCACCACCACGACCGCGGCGCCTGCCTCCTTCGACGCCAGCAGTTCGCGCTGGCACCACGGTCGGGCCGAAAACGCATCCGTCTCGATGCCCACCAGGATGGTGAACCGATCCCGCGCGCTGCGTTCGATCTCCTCCGCGAAGGGTCGGTCGTAGGTCAGATCGTTGGCGTCGAAAAACGTGTGCAGCGGGAATTCGGCGGCCGTGACGAAGTCCCGCAGCGCACGCGCCAGTTCCTTCCCGTCGGCCTTGGCATGACTGATGAAGAGGCGGATCGGGGGAGACCCCGGGGCGGACTCGGAAATGAGGGCGGAGGCCAGCTCGCAGGTCATTCCCCAGCGCCAGTAGGAAAGCTGCTCGGAGAGCGGGCGATCGTGCAGGCGGATGAAGTTGAGGTGACGCAGGCGATCGTCCATTTGGTAGGCATTCGGACTTAGGGCGGCGCAGACGACGCGATGGGCAGGGCAGGCGAGCAGCGCCTCGCCGGTTTCGCCAGCCCACGCCCGCCATTCCGGGTCCGCCACCATCCGATCGTCAATCAGCAAGGCAAGCACCGTATGACGGGCCGAATCCGGGGAGATGGCGAGCGGACGCCTGCCCCCGCTCGCGCTCCGGAAGTAGACCGGCAGGCCGATGCCGCGGGCGATCGGGCGCAGCGGATCACGAGTCCACGTCGCGTACGCCTCGCGCGCCAGCCGGGCGCCCAACGAGACGTCCGGCCCGGCCGGCGGGTCCGGATGCCAGGCCACGTAAACGACCATGGAATCGGTGGGCATCGCGCCCTCCCAGGAAACCGCCGTGCCCCAGGCTGACGGGTCCGCCGCGGGTCGCCCGCCGCGCAGGAACCCACACGCGGAGACGGGCCTATGACCGCCGAAGGGCCTCGAGCAGCAGGTCGAACTGGACCTTGAATTTCTCTGGCCTCTTCCAGGCGGCAAAGTCAGCTACATGGCGCTGGATTCCCAGTTGGATGGGGTAGCCCTGCCCTGTGCGCAGAATCGCGTCGTCAAGGCGGACCGGCAGAATTCGGAACCGCCAAGGCCTCCGATTGAGAGCCTCCTTCAATTCGAATTTGATCCATGGCCGCTCAAGGGAATTCGCGGAGAGCACGATCACGTACCGGTCATATCTGACGATCGCATCTTGAATACGGGCTGCGAGATCCTGTCCTGAGCGCAGCACCAGCTCGTCGTACCAACACTCCACTCCAGAGTCTATGAGTTGCTTGACGAGGTGAGTTGCAAAAGCCTTGTCGGTCCGGGCATAGCTAATGAAGCATGAGTGGTAGTCGAAGGGAACTGATCGCAACGCGTCCCGCAGCTTGTAAAGAAAGCCCTCCGGAGCGCCCCGTTGCGATTGCAGAAGGAAGGAATCCGGGACTCGCCCCTTGGAACGGTAAATAGTTGCCAGTGTCACCCCGCTGGGTGTCCGATGCTCCAAGGTGTCGAGGCCCTGAGCCTGGCCAAGATCAACTGCATCGAATAGGGTCCAGCCCACAACCGCCCCTTCAAAAACGGTCTTCTCGAAGTGGGCTCCGGTAAACACAGTCCGGCGCAGATCCGCTCCCTCGAAACTGGCGTTGAGCAAGTTTGCCCCACTGAAAGTCGCTCCCGAGACGTCAGCTCCTTCCAAGAACGCCCCTCGGAGGTCAGCGCCCGAAAAGTCTGCGCCGACAAAAGTGGCGTGGCGAAGATTGCAGCCAGTCATGTGCGCGTCGCGAAACACGGTCCCGCTTCGATCGAAGGACCTTCGCGTACTTGCAGTTCCGTTGAGGGATGCCGACTTGAGATCTGCGCCGACGAATGACGCGCCCTGGAGCTGCGGAGGGAAGCCCGTCATCTTGCTGACACGCACTCCATCGAAGCGCACGTGGCTAAAATCGCCGCGCAGTGTGAGGTTCGCCAGATTCGCTTTGCGCAAATCCGGGCGAATCGAGGGATTCTCCTGGCGGTACCTGTTCCACTCGACTTCGTTCTCAGCCAGCTTGATCAGTTCCCGCACCGACATGCTCGGCCCCTCCGGATACGTCATTCGCACTTCACCCAATATCGGACACCCATGACCAAGTGAGTGCCGTATGCAGCGATGTCCGTAACCCTCCAACGATGTGTAGCTGCCCGCGCACGGGACAGTAGCTCAGGCCGAGCCCGCACGCGAGGATTCTACGCCCACTTGATGCGGTCGTCAAGCGGGCCGCTTTGGTGAGGCGACGTAGATAGCCACCGAACACACGGAACACACCGAGAGACGACCTTTTCTTGCTGAGCGTAGGTCGGTCAACCCGGGCTCGGCGGCGGCGAAGCGGCGGGTGCGCGTTGGGAATCTCCCGTCCCCCCGCTGTCGAGGATCGATCGCAGTGCCAACCTGCCCATTCAAGGAGTCCTCTCGGTGTGTTCGGTGGCTATCTACCCCGCCTCTCCCCTTCCCCTTCGCATCCCGGTTTCCGTGCTACAGTCTCGATTTCGGCGACGGGGTCACCGGCGCCGGCAAGTCCCCGCTGCACGTCTACCTGGAAAACGGGCTTTACACGGTACGCCTGGTAGTCGCCACGGCCGACGGCAAGTCCACCGCCGCGGCGATGAAGGTCCGCGTCCGGCCGCAGTACGCCCAAGGGGTCGAGGGGTATGATTGGCGCATCCAGGAATACTGGGGGCTGGTGAAGGACTACTCGCCCTCGCAGCTCGCGACGCGCGCGGCGCTCTTGCTCGGGGATTTGGCGCAGGAGACCGGCCATTCCGAGGAGGCGATCCGTGGCTGGTGCACGGTCTTCAT
>JACRIP010000600.1 GCA_016220045.1 Planctomycetota bacterium | reverse complement strand
TGGAGCGCGTGCTGGTCGATGATCAGGAAGCCGTCCTCGATTTCCTCGATGATGTAGCTGTCGTGGAGCTGGGCGAAGCGCCGGCCGGGCGCGGCGCCGGCGAAGACCGGGAGCGCGGCGAGCGGGAGGGCGGAGGGGGAGGCGGAGGCCGTGGGTGGCGCGGACATGCCCTCTCCCCGGCCCTCCCCCGCTGCGGCGGGGGCGGGGGACGACGCGAGGGCGGACGCGGAGGGAGCTGCGGCGGGGGAGGGTCCGTGTGCGGTGGGTGCCGGAGCGGGCGCGCCGCCGAAGAAGGCGTCGCGGTCGCGGCGGAACACCTCCTGACGGGCGGCGGGGTGGCCCGGCAGGTGGGGGGGGGCGGAGGCCGTGGGTGGCGCGGACCTACCCTCTCCCCAGCCCTCCCCCGCTGCGGTGGGGGAGGGGGACGGTGCGAGGGCGGACGCGAAGGGTGCTGCGGCGGGGGAGGGGGACGGTGCGAGTGCGGCGGCGCCCGGCCGGGCGGCGGGTGCGAGCTGGTCCGGCCGCAGCGCGAACGAATCCACCTCCTTGAGCAGGCGGCTGCGCAGGCAGCCGATCACGAGCTGGAAGATGCGCCACGAATTGCGGAAGCGGACCTCCAGCTTGGTCGGATGGACGTTGACGTCCACCTCGCGCGGATCGATGGTGAGAAAGAGAAAGGCGACCGGGTAGCGGCGCGGCGGGATCATCTCGCGATAGGAGTCCGCGACCGCCTTGTAGAGCAGACGGTCCTTGATGTAGCGCCCGTTGAGGAAAAAATACTGCAGCCCCGAGTTGCCGCGATGGAGCGCGGGCGGGCCGAAGGCCGCGCGCAGCCCGAGTTGCGTGTCGCCGGCTTCGACCGTGAACAGCGCGTCGGCGACCTGGTCCCCCTCGAAATGGCGGATGCGCTCGACGAGGGAGGCGGCGGGCGGCAGGGCGAAGATGCGGCGGCCTTCGTGGGTCAGGTGGAACGCCACCTCGAGGTAGGCGAGGGCGTAGCGGCGGACGACGTCCTGGACGTGGCCGAACTCCGTGCTCGGGTCCTTGAGGAACTTGCGCCGCACCGGGACGTTGAAAAAAAGATTGCGGATTTCGACCGTGGTGCCGACGGGTGCGGCGGCGGGTTCGACCGGGCCGATGTGGCCGCCCTCGTCGGCGATGGCCGCGCCGGCGTCCGCGCCGCGCGTCCGCGACAGGATGCGCGCCTGGGCGACGGAGCCGACCGAGGCCAGCGCCTCGCCCCGGAAGCCCAGGGTGGCGATCTCGAACAGGCCGTCGAGCGCCGCGAGCTTGGAGGTGGCGTGGCTGGCGAAGGCGAGCGGCAGCTCTTCCGGCGGGATGCCGTGGCCGTCATCGGCGATACGGATCAGCTTGCGGCCGCCCTCTTCGAGCGTGACCTCGATGTGGCGCGCGCCCGCGTCGAGGGCGTTCTCGATCAGCTCCTTGACCACGGAGGCCGGGCGCTCGACGACTTCGCCGGCGGCGATCTTGTCGACCAGTTCCGGGGGCAACAGCCGGATGATACCCATCGGCGATTCCGCTTAGAACCAGGCCTGGACCAGATGATTCAGCCACTTGATCGCGTAGAACCCGCCCAGGCCGAGCGCCACCAGCGCCAGAGTGGCGACTTCGAAGTACTTCTCGATCAGCGTCTTGACCTTCTCGCCGAACCACCAGAGCATGGCCGCGACCAGGAAGAAGCGGCCGCCCCGGCCGATCAGCGAGACCGCGACGAAACTGGGGAAGGCGATCGCGCAGACGCCGCCGGCGATGGTGAAGACCTTGTATGGAATCGGCGTGAACGCGGCGATGAAGACGAACCAAACGTCGTATTCCTTGTAGATGCGGGTGACCATGTCGAAGGTGGACTGCTTGAAGACGTAGGTGAAGAAGAAATTGCGCAGTCCGTCCCACTGGGACCACACGTACCAGCCGATGCCATAGCCGAGGATGCCGCCGAGGGTGGAGCCGATGGTGGAGACGCAAGCGAACCAATAGGCGCGGCGGCGTTGGACCAGCGTCATGGCGATCTGGAGCACGTCCGGGGGGATGGGGAAAACCGAGGATTCGATGAAGGAAACGAAGAAGAGCGCGAGAGTGGCGAAGCGATGTTCGGCCCAGGAAAGGGTCCACTGGTAGATCCGGCGGAGGGGGTTGCGCGATGGGCGTACCACCGGGACGGGGAGCTGGGGAGCGGGGGCAGCCTCGGCAGCGGCGGGAGTCGGCACGCGAACCTCCGGGGACGGGGCGAAATTGGGAACTGCAAAGCGCCGCAGCATACGGGGGGGGCGAGCGCCTGTCAAGGGCGGCGCCTGCGTCACCGCGGCGGGTGCATGTCCGTGCGTGCACCTGGCCGCGCCCTCGTTCTCCGGACCTGGCCGTCGGGGCGCGTCGCGACGCGCCCCTACGCGAACGGCGCAGCTACGGACATGCACCCCACCGCGGCCCCCCAGTTGACGGGCCGGAGCGCGGACGCTATACTCCTTGCCATTGCCGTCCGCCCCCCCCCCCTGCCCCGCTTCGAGAGAGAACCCATGGCGACCGTTCGCTCCGGCCAGGCCGCCGAGATTCTGGCCGCCGAGGCCGGCGACTTCTCGCTGCTCCGGACCCCGCCGCCCGCCGACACGCCGGTCCAGGAGTTGGTCGTCCGCCTGCTCGAAGCCATGGGCGAAGACCCGCGCCGCGACGGCCTTTCCAAAACCCCGCGCCGCGTCGCCGCCGCCCTCCGCCAGCTCGCCCGCGGCTACCGCGAGAACCTCGACCGCATCCTCAACGGCGCCCTCTTCGACGTCGATTACGACGAAATGGTCGTCGTTCGCGACATCGACTTCTTCAGCCTGTGCGAGCACCACCTCCTGCCCTTCTTCGGGAAATGCCACGTCGCCTACCTGCCGAAAAAAAAGGTCGTCGGGTTGAGCAAGATCCCGCGCATCGTCGAGGTCTTCAGCCGCCGCCTCCAGGTCCAGGAACGCCTCACCTGCCAGATCGCCGAAACCCTCCAGGAGCGGCTCAAGCCCCGCGGCGTCGCCGTCGTCATGGAAGCCCAGCACCTCTGCATGATGATGCGGGGCGTGCAAAAACAAAACGCCGTGATGCTCACCAGCTCCATGCTCGGCCGTTTCCGCCGCGACAGCAAGACCCGCAGCGAATTCCTCGACCTCATCCGCGGCAAGAAGTAGCCGCCGCTCTGTCCTCGTCCGCTCCCTGCTCCCTGACCCCTGGTCCCTCGTCCCTGGTCCGCCCGCCGCAGCCCGTTCTCGGAGCATTGCCGCATGTCCACCGTCTGGTCGGACGTCGAAAAGGTCCTTCTCCGCGTCAGTTCGCCCATCCAGTACGTGGGCGGCGAAGTCAACATGGTCCGCAAGGACCTCGACCGCGCGCAGCTCAAGGTCTGCATCGCCTTCCCCGACACCTACAAGATCGGCATGTCCAACGCCGGCGTGCAGATCCTCTACGGCGTCGTCAACGCCCACCCCGAGTGGGCCGCCGAGCGCGCCTTCGCCCCCTGGCTCGACATGGAAGCCAAGATGCGCGAGCGCGGCATCCCGCTCTTCACCGTCGAATCCCACACTCCGGTCCGCGAGTTCGACCTCATCGGGTTTTCGCTGCAGCACGAGATGTGCTACACGAACGTCCTGAACATGATCGACCTCGCCGGCCTCCCGCTCCACTCCGCCGAACGCAAGCTCTCCGACCCCCTCATCATCGCCGGCGGCCCCTGCGCCTTCGCCGGCGAGCCGCTCGCGGACTTCGTGGACCTCTTCGTCGCCGGCGACGGCGAGGAACTCCTGCCCGCGATCTGCACCGCCCTCGTGCGCCTGCGCGGCGAGTGCGCGAGCCGCGAGCGCCTGCTCCTCGAGCTCGTGAAGCAGGTCCCCTCCTGCTACGCCCCCTCCCTCTACGAATACACCTATCAGGCCGACGGGACGATCGCCTCCTTCCGTCCGCGCTGCGCCGACGCCCCCGAACGCATCGCCAAGGGCTCCGTCGCCTCCCTCGAAACCGCCTATTACCCGACCAAGCCTATCCTCTCCTACGGCGAAACCGTGATGGACCGCATCAACCTCGAGCTGATGCGCGGCTGCCCCCACATCTGCCGCTTCTGCGAGTCCATCGCCATCAAGAACAAGGTCCGCTACCGTACGGTCGATACCCTGGTCGGCTACGCGGAGCAGGCGTACCGCGCGACCGGACTCGACGAGATCGGCCTGACGTCCCTCTCCACCGGGGATTACCCCGACCTGCCCGAGCTCATGGTGCGCCTCACCGCGCGTTTCAAGGCCAAGAAGGTCGGCCTGTCCGTCCCCTCGCTGCACGTGGACGAGAAGATCGCCCACATCCCGGGCATGATCGCCACGGTGCGCAAGAGCGGACTGACCTTCGCCCCCGAAGCCGGCAGCCAGTGGCTGCGCAACGTCATCCGCAAGCACATCCACGACGAGCACCTGCTCAACGGCGTGCGCATCGCCTACGAGCACGGCTGGCGTCAGGTGAAGCTCTACCTCATGCAGGGCCTGCCGCGCGAGACCGACCGCGAGCTCGAAGACGGGCTGCGCCTGGTCGAAAAGGTCTCGGCGCTCGGCCGTGCGGTCATGGGCCAGGCCGGGCACGTGAACGTCACCCTGTCCCCGTTCGTGCCCAAGCCGATGACGCCCTTCCAGTGGGACGGCATGATGACCATGGAGCGGCACCACGAAATCGTGCGCTTCATGAAGGCGCGCATCCGCAGCCCGTTCCTGCGCTACAAGTTCCACAACCCGGACCGGGCGTTCGTCGAATCGGTCTTCTCGCGTGGCGATCGGCGCGTCGGCCGCGCGCTGCTCGCCGCCTTCAAGAACGGCGCGCGCTTCGACGAGTGGGACGAGCACTTCCGGCTCGACACCTGGATGAAGAGCTTCGAGCAGGCGGGAATCGACCCGGAGTGGTACGCCTACCGCGGCCGCGGCGAGAACGAAGCGCTGCCGTGGGACCACATGGACTTCTGGCGCGAACGGCACACGCTCTGGCGCGACCGGGAGCAGGCGTACGCGCTGCCGCGGCCGGAAGAGGAGGCAGCCGCTGCGGCCGCCGCCGCAGCAGCCGTGGCGGGTGGGGCGGCGGTTGCCGGGGCTGGGGCCGCCGCCTGCTGAGGGCAGGGGGGCGCAATACCCGTCGCCGTGCGAACGTACCCCCTCCCCTGCCCTCCCCCGCTGCGGCGGGGGAGGGGGACCGTGCGGGTGCGGTCGCCGTGGGCGTTGCGGCGGGGGGGGTCGCCGGGTGCACGACCGTTCTTGCATCTCGACCGTACCGGTCGCACGAATCGGAAGGGTGGCCTCCGTCGTATCTCGTACTCGTACTCGTACTCGAATGCCCACGGCTTTCGAGTACGAGTACGAGTACGAGAGTGACCGGTGCGCCATCGTGCCGCCACGGAGCGCCGCCTGCGGCGAGGGGGAGGGGGACCGGTGCAATCGTGGGCGTAGGGGCGGACCCCCGTGTCCGCCCCGGCTCGGCCGGCCGATCACCTTGCACGACCGCCTCCACGGCCTCCCGCCCGCCCGCCACCCCCCGGCGTCTCGATGCGCACCCTCGTCCCCGGGCGCGCCGCCACCGTGAACTTCCCGGGCATCCGCCGCCCGTCCACGAAGTTCGCTCCGGTCTTCCCCGGAGGCGTGCCCCAGGGCGGCAGCACGCGCCGATCCGAGACCACCGAGACCGTCGCCTCCGCCAGGAACTCGAACTCCCGCACGATGCCGTCCCCGCCGCGCTGCGCCCCGCGCGCCGCCGCCGCGCGCGCCGGCCGGCCCCCCGAGCCGCGCCGCAGCCGGTACTCCGTCACCCGCACCGGATAGCCCGTCTCCAGCACCTCGATCGGCGTGTTCAGCGTGTTCGTCATGTGACACTGCACGCCGTCCACCCCCGCCCGGCCCGGGCGCGCCCCCATGCCGCCGCCGATGGTTTCGTAGTACGCGAACCCCGCCCCGCCGAAGGAGAAGTTCGACATCGTCCCGCAGCTCGCCGCCGGTAGGGGAATCGCCTGGCCCAGCGCCCCGAACACCGCATCGACCACGCGCTGCGAGGTCTCGACATTCCCCGCCGCGCACGCCGCCGGGCGGCAGGCATTCACCACCGTGCCCGCGGGCGCCACCACCTCGAGCGGCCGCAGACACCCGGCATTCGCCGGGATCGCCTCCCGGATCAGGCAGCGAAAGCAATAGAGCACCGCCGAGAGCGTGACCGCGAACGGCGCGTTGACGTTGCCCGGGCGCTGCGCCGCCGAGCCCGCGAAATCGACGCGCGCGCGCCCGTCGCGCCGGATCGTGACCGTGCAAACGATCGGCACCCGCCCCGGCGATACCCCGTCGTCGTCGAGCGCGTCGGCAAAGCGGTAGCGGCCGGGCGGGATGCGCCGAATCGCGCTGCGCATCAAGCGTTCGTCGTAGTCGAGCAGGCGGCCGCAGAAGGCCAGCACCCGGCCTTCCCCCGCGCGCGCGACGATGGCGGCCAGGCGCGCCGCGCCGACGTCGCAGGAGGCGATCTGGGCCGCAAGGTCCACCTCGGCCTCCCGCGGATTGCGCAGGCTCGCGAGCAGCACGCGCACCAGATCGTCGCAGAGCCGTCCGCGGGCGCGCAGCTTGACCGGCGGTAGGATGATCCCCTCCTGGTAGAGCTCGCGCGCGAGCGGCATCGAGCCCGGCGCGCTGCCGCCGATGTCGGAATAGTGCGCGCGCGTGGCCGTCAGGAAGCGCAGCCGGCCGCTCAGGAAGACCGGGCGGACCAGCGTGACGTCGGGCAGGTGCGTGCCGCCGAGATACGGGTCGTTCAGGATCACCAGGTCGCCCTCCGCGAGCGGCCCTGCGGCGAGCGCCGCCTGCACCGAAAGCGGCATCGAGCCCAGATGCACTGGAATATGCTCGGCCTGCGCGATCATGCGCCCGCGCGCGTCGAAGACCGCCGATGAGCAGTCCTTGCGCTCCTTGATGTTCACCGAGTGCGCGGCGCGCACCAGCACCGCCCCCATTTCGTCCGCCACGGAGCAGAGCTGGTTCTTCAGCACCTCGAAGCGCAGGTCCATGTTTCACCTGGGCTCCAACAGGAGTTCGCCGAAGCGGCCGACCTCGCCGGCGAAATCGCGCGGCACGAACGTCGTCGCGTTGTCCTCGCTGATGATCGCCGGGCCGCGGATCACCGACCCGCGGCCGAGTTCGGCGCGGTCGATGGACCCGGTGAAGCGGCCGCGGCGGGGGGCGAGCGGGGCGAAGCGCGGGCCGCGCGTGCGCACCTCGACCCGCACCAGCAGATTGACGATCTCGACGGCGCGATCGGGGAGCGCGAAGCCGTAGCGGCGGCGATGGGCGGCGGCGAAGCGGCGGCGCATGTCCGCGCCCTCCTCCCAGGGCAGGAGGATCTCCCATGACTGGCCGCGGTAGCGCAGCTCGGCGAGGCGGCGCACGCGGAGGCGGCCGGCGGCGGCAGGACCATCGGGCGCGATGCCCTCGGCACGCAGTGCGCGCAGGCAGCGGGCTTCCAGCGGGGCGAAGTCAGGTGTCTTTCCGATCTCCGAGAGGACGCTCTGCGAGGCTTCCTTGACGACGTCGGCGAGCAGGGCGCCGAGGGCGCAGAAGTTGCCGGGGCGCAGCGGGACAACGACGCGGGGCATGCCGAGGGCGCGGGCGAGTGCGCAAGCGTGGAGCGGGCCGGCGCCGCCGCACGCGATCAATTCGAAGCGGGCGGGGTCGTGGCCGCGCTCGACCGAGAGGAAGCGCAGCGCGCGCTCCATGTTGGAATCGACCACGTCGAGAATGGCGGGGGCGAGGCGGCCGACGGCGCGGCGGGCGGCGGCGCGGTCGAGGCGCAGGCGGCCGCCGAAGAAGCGCGCGGCGTCGATGCGGCCGAGGAGCAGGTTGGCGTCGGTGACGGTGGGCGCCACGCCCCCGAAGCCGTAGCACGCGGGGCCGGGGCGGGCGCCGGCGCTTTGCGGGCCGACGCGGAGCGCGCCGCCGGCGTCGAACCGGGCGAGCGAGCCGCCGCCCGCGCCGACGGTGTGGATTTCGACCATGGGCACGCGCACGGGCAGGTCGCCGACGCGGCCCTCCTTGGTCAGGCGGAGGCCGCCGTCGAGCAGGGCCACGTCGGTCGAGGTGCCGCCCATGTCGAAGGTGATGGCGCGGCCGGCGCCGCGCGCGCGCTGGAGGGCCGCGCCCGCGACCACGCCGGCGGACGGGCCGGAGAGTAGGGTTGTAACTGGATGAGCGCAGGCGGCGGGGACGGTGACGCTGCCGCCGCTGGAGGCCATGATGCGCAGGTCCGAGCCGGGCAGGCGCGCGGCGAGGCGGCCGAGGTAGCGGACCATGACGGGCGCGACGTAGGCGTTGATCACCGTGGTGACGAAGCGTTCGTATTCG
>JACRIP010000594.1 GCA_016220045.1 Planctomycetota bacterium | reverse complement strand
TTCGGTGACAAGGCTGCGGAACGGCCTGCTCCTCGTTCCCGTCGTCGTCTCTGTGTCTCTGTGCCTCTGTGGTTTCGTTCTCGTCTCGCAGATACGGACATGCACCCGGGGGGAAGCGACAGGTGGTGAGAAGGGCGGCTATCTCATCTCGCCTCCCTTTCGTCCCCCCCCCCGACTCCCCCTACCCCCCGCCCGCCACCCCCAGCTCGCGCACGAACAGCTCCCGCACCTCCTCCACGCGCGCGTCCAGCTCCTCGCGCTTCCACCCCGCCGTCGAGATCGCCTCGAGCACGCAGACGCGCACCACCCCCGGCCGGATCGCCAGCTCGCCCTTCGCCTGCAGGCGCGCGGCGCCGTGGAAGACCAGCGGCACGATCGGCGCCGCGAGATCGAGCGCGAGGTGGAAGGCCCCCTTCTTGAAGGGCAGGAGCTCGCCGGTCGGGCTGCGCGTGCCTTCGGGCGCGACGAAGACCGAGATGCGCTCGCGGCGGATGCGCTCCGCCGCGGCGCGCAGGCTCTCGATCGCACGATCCGGATGCGAGCGATCGACGAAGACCACGCCCAGCAGCCGCCAGAGCAGCGAGAGCACCGGGATGCTCCCGAACTCCTTCTTGACCAGCGCGGTGGCGCCCGGGGGCATCATCGACGTGCAGATAAAGAGGTCGAGCATGCTGGTGTGATTGAAGACGAGCACGCGCGGCGCGCGTTCGGCGAGGCGCTCGCCGCCGACCAGCTCGAGGCGGACGCCGAAGATGCGCAGGCAGACACCGCCCCAGACATGGCCGTAAAAGCTCGCGTGGGAGGCGGCGAAGCGCCCCAGCGTCGCCAGCTCGACCGCGATCGCGAGGGAATACCAGAGCAGGGTCCAGAGCGCGAGGAGCGGGAGCTGGTAGAGCGCGCGGAGGCGGCCGAGGGGGCTGCCTGGCATCGGGTGTATGCCTGACTCATGCGGCGCGATGCGGCCGGGTCAGCGGCTGCGGCGCGCGGCGCCCTTGCCCCCGCCTCCGCCGAAGAGGCGGGGGAGGGAGAGCACGAGGAAGTATAGCACGTGGAGCGCGGCGAGCGCGATGCCGCCCCATTTCATGCGGGCGAGGAAGCGGTCGCGCGGGCCGCGGCGGATGGTGATGGTGTCGGTGAGCTGGAGTGTTTCCGGTCCGTAGTAGAGGGCGGCGATGAGGGCGGCGCAGGCGGCGAGGGCGAAGGCTGCGAAGAGCCACGGTCCGCAGCCCCCGCCGCCGCCCGGCGTGCGCGGCCCGAATGCGCGTCGCGCCACGGCGCGCACCGCGCCGCGCACTCCGCGGGCCGGAGCCGTCTCGGGTGTACCCGAAGTCGCGGGAGGTGCGGGAGGAGCGGGGGCCGCGGGCGTCGGGCCGCCTGCGCGTTGCCGCGCGCGTGCGCGCAGGAAAGTCCACGCCAAGACGAGCACGGCGAGCGCCGCGCCAGCCACCAGCGTGCTTGCGTCGAGGCCCTCGACCTGCGCCTGCTCCACGGCGCGCAGCCCGGCCTCGACTTCCGCCGGCAGCGCGGGCAGCGCCGGCCCCGCCCCTCGACTGCGCAGGAGCACCAGTCCGGCGAGCGCGGTCAACGCGAGCGCCGTCAGGAGCAGGGCGAATCCGAGGAGCCGTCGCAGCATGTGGGTAGCGTCCCGACTACGCGCATCCCCGGGATCGGCGTAGGGGCGGACTCCTATGTCCGCCCCGCCCGACAAACATCCTTGCGGCGCCGGGGCGGACCCCTGTGTCCGCCCCGCCTGCCAAGCCCCGTTGCAGCGCCAGAGCGGACACGGGGGTCCGCCCCGACCTCCGCCTGGAACCGCTCCGACCCGCGCCGCCCGGCCCCTAGCGGCTCTTCACGTCGCGCAGGCGCTTGAGCTCTTCCTGCACCGCGCCGAGGAGCCGGCGCAGCATCCCTTCCGACACGTCGAACGTCAAACCCGCCCCCGCGAAGAGCTGCGGCAGCGGCCGCGAGCCCCCGAGCGCCAGCCCGCGCCGGTAGTCGGAAAGCGCGCGCGCCGGGTCGGTGCGCGCCGCCAGCCAGACCTGGAGCGCCCCGATCTGCGCGATCGCGTACTCGATGTAGTAGAAGGGATACAGGAATACATGGAGCTGGCGGTGCCACGCGTAGCCGCGCACCTCCTCGTACCCCGACCAGTCCACGCCGTCCGCGAACCGTTGCACGATGCCGATCCAGGCGTCGCGCCGTTCGCGTCGGGTGTGTTCCGGATGCGTGTAGATCCAGTGCTGGAACGCGTCGATCGTCGCCACCCAGGTGAAGGTCGAGACGATCCCCTCGAGGTTCTCGCGCGCCGAGCGCGCGGCATGCTCCGGGTCGCGGTAGAAGACGTCGAGATGCCGCCCGCCGAGCAGCTCCATGCTCATCGAGGCGACCTCGGCGAACTCGCTCGGGCAATCGCGGTACCACACGAGCTCCTGCGTGCGGGAGGCGAAGGCGTGGAAGCCGTGCCCCATCTCGTGCAGGAGGGTGCGGATGTCGTCGTCCACGCCGACGGCGTTGGCGAAGATGAACGGGATGCGCGACTCCTCGAGCGGGTAGCAGAAGGCGCCCGGGCGTTTGCCCTTGCGGTTGGCGACGTCGAGCAGTCCGCGCCCGCGCAGGTCGGCGAATTGCGCCGCCAGTTCGGGTGCGAGGCGCTCGAAGATGCGTCCGACGCCGGCCTCGAGCTCCGCGGGCTGGGCGAAGGGCACCAGCGGCGGGCGACCCCAAGGGTCCACGCTCAGGTCCCAGGGGCGCAGCGCGTCGAGCTTCAGGGTCTCCTTCTGCCACTGCCGCAGTTCCGCGAGCACCGGCACCGCCACCTTCTCGACTGCGGTGTGGAAGAGCGCGCAGTCGTCGGGCGTGTAGTCGAAGCGGTTGAGCTGGCGGAAGCGGAAGTCGCGGTAGTTCGCGGCCCCGGCGTTTTTGGCGATCTCGCGGCGCTTGGCGAGCATCGCGTCGAAGATGTCGTCAAGCGCGTCACGCTCGCGCAGGCGCCGGCCCGAGGCCGCCTCGAAGGCCTCGCGGCGCGCCGTGCGGTCCGTGCTCTCGTAGATCGGCGCAAGCTGCGCCAGGGTCTTCTCCTCGCCGCGGAAGATGACCGTCATGCGTCCCATCCGCTTCGAGTAGTCCTGCCCCAGGTCCTCCAGGTCGGCCTCGAGCTTGACGTTCTCGGCGCGGAAGATCTCGACCTGGTTACGGATGTTTCTGAGGAAGGTGCCGTAGTTCGCGTCGAGCTCGGCGGAGCCCGGATCGGTCGCGATCTTGCGGTAGACGGCGTCGGTCTGCTCGCTCGCCTTGGGGTCCACGTCGTGGCAGAAGGAGAGGTAGCGCTGCTCGAGTTCGGCATCCTCGGTGTTGCGTGCGCTCGCGATGTGGCGGCGGGCGCGTTCCTCGCCGATGACGGCGAGCAGTTCGGAGAGGTCGCGGATGCGGCGCTCGCGCTCGGCCCGGGTCGAGGGCGTGCGCGCGATCAGCTCGGCGAAGAGCGGAGCGAGGGCGTTCCAGTCGCCCGGGTCGAGGGCAGAGGGCACGAAGCGGCGGGCGTACTCGCCGGTGGGACGTTCGAGCGGGGACAGGGCGGCGGTCATCAGCGTCTCCTGCGCGATCGGGATTTCGGGGGGGCTCGGAGGGCCGCGCAGGATAGCAGGAAGGGGGCCGAAGATCAAGTTGCGCGCGCGGCGCGGGCCTGCTATCCTCACCGTCGATCGATTCAAGCCAACCGGACTGCGATAGGGGGATTCCATGGCCGATATCTTCGTCGAACGTTCGAGCACCGGTTTCCTGGGCAACCTCGGCGGCTCCTGCGTAGGCGTGCTGCTGGGACCGCTCTTCCTGCTCGGCGCCGTGATCCTGCTCTGGTGGACCGAGGGGCGCACCAACCTCGCGGACGTGGCGCGCAAATCCGTCGTGCTCGCGCCCGATCGCGCCGCGCCCGAGCTGAACGACAAGCTGGTCGCGCTCTCGGGTCCGCTCCTGACGGAAGAGAAGCTCGGCGACCCTGGCTTCCTGCGGCCGCGGCCGGCGATCCGGCTCGAGCGCGCCGTGGAAATGTACGCCTGGGTCGAGGACGAGCACTCCGAGTCGCGCGACAAGGTCGGCGGCGGCACCGAACGGACCACGACCTACACCTACCGGCAGGAGTGGAGCCGCAAGCCTTCCAGTGCGGGCTTCCGGCATCCCGAAGGGCACCAGAATCCACCCGCGCCGGTGAAGGACGAGACCTGGAGCGCGAGCACGGCGAACATCGGCCAGTATCGCTTTGCGCCGGCGGAGGCGGAGTTACCGGCGGGTCAACGCCTGAGTCTGGCGCCGGACGACCTGGCATTCGGCGGCGCGGGGGCGGGCGGGGCGCTGGAGGCGGCGGGCGCAGCGGCGGAGCGGATGGCGCCGGGCATGGTGGAGCGCGAGCCGATGCGCGATCGCGTCGCGGGCGCGGCCGCGTCGCGCCCCGGCGTGGCGCCCCCGGTCGCCCTCCTGCCCGCGGGCACGCCCGCGGCGCGCTTCGACTCCGGCTACGTCTTCCTCGGCGGCGGCGCCGTGTCCGCGCCCCGGCTCGGCGACGTCCGGCTGTCCTACGAACTGCTGGCCCCCGGGCTGGCGGTGACGCTCTTCGGCAAGCTCAACGGCTCGACCCTGGCTCCGTTCACCTACGAGGGAGGCTCGACCTTCTTCCGCGCCCTGCCGGGCGGGCGCGAGCAGGCGATCGCCACGCTGGATACCGAGCATACGGTCATGACCTGGATCTTGCGCGGCATCGGCTTCGTTCTGATCTGGATCGGACTCGGGGCGTTCTTCGGGCCGCTGGTCGCCGTGGCGAACATCCTGCCGATCGCGGGCAAGCTCAGCCGCGGGCTGATCGGCATCGTGACCGGCATCGTGGCCTTCGTGCTCTGGGCCGTGCTGGTGATCGTTTCCAAGGTGGTCCACAGCCCGATCGCGCTCGCGCTGGTCATGGTCGTGGTGGTCGTCGGGGGTTTCATGTACCTGAAGAAGCGGGCGGCGGCGGCCGGGCAACGGGCGTAGGGGCTCGCCTACGGCCTTTGTGGCGCAGGCGTCCGCGCCTGCGCCGCCGGCCGACCGGTTTGCGAACGCGCCCTGGCGTGTGGCAGCGGGAAGCGCCTCCGTGGCGCGCCCTGCCCGCTCATTTCTTGCCGGCCCAGAGCTTCTCGAATTCCTCCCGGTACTTGCCCACGGTTTCCGCGTCCTTGATGAAGATCGCGTTTTCGCGGTTGCCCTCCTCGGCGCCGTCGCTCCAGTTGTAGGAGCCGGTGACGACCAGGCCGCCGTCGAAGACCGCGAACTTGTTGTGCATCGACTTGCCCCAGCCGCCCGCCACGGTGACCTCGATGCCGTTCTTCTTCAGGAACTCGACCTCGGAACCGTCGCCGCCGGCCATGCGGCTGTCGGTGATGACGCGGATCTTGCGGCCGCGGCCCTTGGCATCCTTGATCGCGCCGGCGAGCAGGCCGCTGGAAATGTCGTAGACGCAGATGTCGATCGACGTCTTGCAGAGGTTGAACTCCTTCAGCAAGCGGTCGCGGGTGCCGCCCTTGGGCGAGAAGTAGACGTCGATCACCGGCGTGCGCGCCTGCGCTTCCGCATCGCCGCCGGAGCGGAACGGAAGCAGGGCGAGGGCGCCGAGCAGGAGGGCGGCGGGCCACCAGCGGGTCGGGGACATGGGGTTCCTCCAGGAAGGATGACGCGGCGCAGGCCTCGCCGGGTTCAGGCCCGCTCGAAAACCGTTTCCAGGATCAGGTCTTTCACGGAGGTCGCCGGAACGTGGTCGCGCGCGCCGGCGCGCCGCGAGGAGATCACGACGGCGCCGTCGGCCGGGTCGTCGGGCGGCCGGCCGTGGCTGCCCTTGACCAGCGCGGCGTCGAGCGGGATGACGTCCATCACGTACCGGAAGCCGAGGAACTTCTGCGCCAGGCGCGCGGCGAGGCGGAGCTTGATGAAGGGACGGGCGGGGTCGAGAAAGAGCTCGACCGGATCGTAGCCGGGCTTGCGATGGATGTCCACGGTGCGCGCGAAATCGGGCGCGCGCCGGTCGTCCGTCCAGTAGTAGTAGGTGAACCACGCGTCGCGCGCGGCGACGGCGACGAGTTCGCCGGCGCGCGGGTGGTCGAGGCCGGCGGCGGGCTTCTCGGCCGCGCCCAGCACGCGTTCGACCCCGGGCACGGCCTCCAGCAGGCGGCGGACGGCGGGGACCTCCTCCGGGCGTTTCACGTAGACGTGGGCGAGCTGGTGGTCGGCCACGGCGAAGGCGCGCGCGGCGCCGGCATCCAGCAATTCCCCGACCTGGTTGTCCTGCACGGCGAGGAAGCCGGCCGCGCGCAGCACGCGATTCAGGTGGACCGGGCGGGAGACCGCGCCGATGCCGTACTCGGAGAGCACGAGGACCTCGGCGCCCTCGGCGCGGGCGCGGTCGATCACGCGGCCGGCCTCGGCGTCCACGGCGGCCAGTTCGGCGGCGAGGCGCGGGTCGTCCGGCCCCCAGCGCTGCAGCGGGTAGTCGAGGTGCGGGAGGTAGACAAGGGTGAGCGTCGGGCGGTGCCGTCCCATCACCTGCAGGGCGGCAGCGGCGATCCAGCGCGTCGAGACCAGGCCCGCGCCGGGTCCCCAGAACTGGAAGAGCGGAAACGGGCCGAGTCCGTCGAGCAGCTCGCGGCGCAGCTCGGGCGGGGAAGAGTAGATATCGGGGAGCTTGCGGCCGTCGGCCGGGTAGGCGGGGCGGGGCGTCACCGACCAGTCGGCCGTCGAGTACATGTTGTGCCACCAGAAGAGCTTGGCACAGGTGAACGCCCGATCGCGAGCGCGCCCGGCCTCCCACACCTTCTCGCCCGCGACCAGGGTATTCGCCTGGCGCCAGAACCAGACTTCGGCGAGGTCGCGGAAGTACCAGCCGTTGGCGACGATGCCGTGTCCCGCGGGGGGGAGTCCGGTGAGGTAGGTGGACTGAACGGCGCAGGTGACCGCGGGGAGGACGGGGGTGACGGGCGCGAGCCAGCCGTCGCGCGCCAGCGCGGCGAGGCGCGGCGTATGCGGCCCCACGAGGCGCGGGGTCAGGCCGACGACGAGCAGGACGACGACAGGTCGCACGCGGTGCTCCCGAGGGACGAGGGACGAGGGGTCAGGGGACGGGGGTCAGGGGTCAAGGATCAGGGGTCAGGGGTCAGGGGTCAGGGGTCAGGGGTCAGGGGTCAGGGGACGGGGGACGGGGGTCGGAGGACAAAGTCCACAGGCTGCGGATCAAGGACGAAGGATGGCTGAAGCATGCACGCGGGTGAACTTGCTCCGCCCACGCCGCGCGGGAAAATCAATCTACAATCTTCAATCTCCATTCTACAATTGCCCCGCATCCGCCAAAGTCCTTCGCCACCCCAGGAGACGTTCGCGTGGACTCATCCGCCCCGCCCCCCCCGCCTCCCCCACCAGGCCCCACGCTGCGCAAACTCCTCGAACTCGTGCGCCCGTATCGCGGCCGCCTCGCCGTCGCGACCGCCGTGGTGCTCGCGGGCGCCGCGGTCGGATTGGTCGCCCCGCGCGTGGCCGGCAGCGTCGTCGACGCCGCCTTCCTGGAACGCAATCTCTCCCGCCTCAACCAGATCGTCCTCGGGCTGGTGGCGCTCTTCGCCGTCATGGGCCTCCTCAGCTTCGGCCAGCTCTACCTGATCCGCTCCACCGGTTCGCGCATGCTGCGCGATCTGCGCGAACGCCTGTTCTCGCATCTGCTCGGGTTAACGCCCGATTTCTTCGAGACGCGGCGCGTCGGCGAACTGCTCTCGCGCATCGGCGCCGACCTCGTCGTGGTCCAGGAGGCGCTGACCGAGCAGATCCCCAGCGGCGTAGAGGCGGCGTTCTCCTTCGTCGGCACGCTCGTGATCCTGTTGATCCTGCACACCAAGCTCACGCTGGTCGCGCTCGCCGTGGTGCCGCCGATCGTGCTCGCCGCGGTCTGGTACGGCAGCCGCCTGGAGCGCTACTCGCGCGAGGTCCAGGACGCGCTCGCGGCCACCGCTACGGTCGCCGAGGAGGCGCTGGCGGGCGTGCGCACCGTGCAGTCCTTCGGCCGCGAGGTCGAGGAGGCGCAGCGCTACGGCGCCCGCGTCGGCGAACTGCTCCGCCTCGCGCTGCGCAACGCGCGCGCGGTCGGCGGCTTCGTCGGCATCCTCCAGTTCGCCGCCTTCAGCGCCTTCGCGCTCGTGCTTTGGTACGGCGGTCGCCTGATCCTGCGCGGCGAGCTGTCGCCCGGGGAGCTGACCTCCTTCCTGCTCTACACGTTCGCGATCGCGGGGTCGGTCGGTTCGCTCGGCGGCCTCTACGCGGGCTACCGCGAACTCCTGGGCGCGAGCGCGCGCGTCTTCGAGCTGCTCGACGCGCGTCCCTCGGTCGCCGACCGCGCCGAGGCGCAGCCGCTTGCCCGGCCCGCCGGGCGCGTCGCCCTGCGCGGCGTGCGCTTCCGCTACCCGAGCGCCGCGCCCGACCGCTGGGCGCTCGACGGCGTCGAGCTCGAAACGCGGCCGGGCGAGGTCGTCGGACTGGTCGGCCCGAGCGGCGCCGGCAAGAGCACGCTCTTCTCGCTGCTCCTGCGCTTCCACGATCCCGCCGCGGGCGTCGTCGAATTCGACGGCCATGACCTGCGCACGCTCCGGCTCGCCGACGTGCGGCGCGCGGTCGGGATCGTGCCCCAGGAGATCTTCCTGTTCGGCGGCACGATCGCCGAAAACCTGCGCTACGGCGACCCGGCGGCGACGCCCGAGCAGCTCGAACGCGCCGTCGCGGCCGCGGGGGCGGCCGGCTTCATCGCGGCGCTGCCCTCAGGCATGAGTGAAGTCGTGGGCGAGCGCGGAGTCAAGCTGTCGGCGGGGCAGCGGCAGCGGCTGGCCCTCGCGCGCGCCTTTCTCAAGGACCCGGCGATCCTGCTCCTCGACGAGGCGACCAGCGCGCTGGATCCGGAGTCGGAAGAGCTGGTGCGGCGCGCGCTCGAAACCCTCATGACCGGGCGCACGACCTTCGTGATCGCGCATCGGCTGGCCACGGCGCGCCGTGCGGACCGCATCCTGGTGCTCGACGGCGGACGCGTCGTCGAAGCGGGCACGCACGATGCGCTCTACGCGTCGAACGGGCTCTATCGCCGGTACTGGGACCTGCAGTCGCTCTCCGGCGCGGGCGGCCACGCCGCGGAGCCTCCGCCCCGGTGATCGGGCGTTGGCCGGGGGCGGGAATGCAAGCGGGAGATCTCGGGCGTTCGCCCGAGTCTCCCGCCGGTTCGTTCGCGCGTGAATCCGCTGGGGCGTTACAGGCTTTCGACCTTCTTCTTGATGACGTCCTTCTTGGTCAGGCCCATCCAGCGTTGGACTTCGCGGCCCTTGTTGAAGACGAGGACGGTGGGCACCGCCATGATGCCGACCTGGGCGGCGACGTCCATGTTCTCGGCGGCGTTCATCTTGAACGCCTTCACTTTTCCGGCCAGCTCCGACTGGAGCTGCTCCAGGTGGGGTACCTGGCCTGGGCAGGCGGGTCAGGTGTCGGTGTAGAAGTCGACCACCACCGGGAGGGCGGACTTGAGGACTTCGGCGTCGAACTGCGCCGAGGTCAGCGAGGCGAGCGAGCCCATGCACGAAACTCCTTCGACGGTTGGGACCCGAGGTTCGACCGTGGGTGGAGAGCATAGGCTCCGGCGGGCGTTCCGTCAAGTCCCGAGGCGCGGCTGCCGCGTTGCGCCCGACGGTTGACGGCGCGGGCGGCGGGCGGTATACCGTGCAACGGCGAGGGAGCGTTCCCCATTCCCCGAACCAGGAGAAGCGACGATGGCGAAGTCTCCGTGCCCGGTCAGCCGGGCCCAGTTTTCGAAGACGGCGAAGGCGGTGAAGATCGAGATCAACGGCGTACCGCTGATGGCGGAGGTGAAGGAGTTTTCGACCGGCTCCTTCGGCTGGTACCTGAACGGCAAGGCGGTGCTGCCGGTGGGGGACCAGCAGGTGACGGTGCAGATCGGGATGAACCTGACCGTGGTGGGCAGCAAGGAAGCGCCGCGGGAGTAACGGCGGGAGGGGGCGCGGTGGCGCGGCGCTAGTGTCCCGTTGACGAAGTCCGGTCACAGGTCGACGCATTGTCGATTGTCGATTGCCGAATGTCGATTGCCGCACCGGAGGGGGTGGGGATCGGGAAATCGACAATCGGAATTCGACAATCCGCGTCGTATCCGAGTCCGCACTTCGTCAACGGGCCACTAGTCCAATCCGCAGGCCTTCCGGGCCTCGTCCACCGTGCGGCGGGCGATGGCGCGCGCGCGCGCGGCGCCGTCGGCCAGCACGGCATCGATGGCGCCGCGGTCCGCGAGCAGCTCCTTGCGCCGCGCGCGGAACGGGCCGAAAAACCCGTCGATGCGCTCGAGCAGCTGTTTCTTCACCTCGCCGAAGCCCATTCCCCCCTTGCGATATCGCGCCGCCAACTCCGCACGCTCGGTCGCGGTGGCGAGCAGCGAGTAGAGCGCGAAGACGTTGCAGGTGTCGGGGTCCTTGGGCGCCTCGACCGGGAGCGAGTTGGTCACGATTCCCATGACCGACTTCTTGAGCGCCCCGCCCTCCGCGAAGACCTCGATGGTGTTCCCGTAGCTCTTCGACATCTTCTGACCGTCGGTGCCCGGAACCTTCGGCGTCGCCGAGAGCCGCGACTCGGGGCGGACGAAGACCGGGCCATAGGCGTTGTTGAAGTACTCCGCCATGTCCTGGGTCATCTCGATGTGCTGGACCTGGTCCTGTCCCACCGGGACGAAGTGCGACTTGTAGATCAGGATATCGGCGGCCATCAGGATCGGATAGGTGAACAACCCGACCGAGGGCTTGATCCCCTTGGCCACCTTGTCCTTGTAGGAGTGGGCGCGCTCGAGCAGGCCCATCCCGGTCACGGTGGCGAGCAGCCAGGCGAGCTCGGTCACCTCGGGGACGTCCGACTGCCGGAAGAAGATCGCGCGCTTCGGGTCGAGCCCGAGCGCGAGGTAGGTGGCGGCGACGTCATAGGTGTTATCCCGTAGCTCCTCCGCCTTGCTGACCGTGGTCAAGGCGTGATAGTTGGCGATGAAATAGAAGGCCTCGCCCTGGTCCTGGAGCTGGATGTGCTGCTGGATGGCGCCGAAGTAGTTCCCGAGGTGCGGGCGGCCCGAGGGCTGGATCCCGGAGAGGATGCGCGGGCGGGCCGGGGCCGCGGGGAGGCCTCCGGCG
>JACRIP010000593.1 GCA_016220045.1 Planctomycetota bacterium | reverse complement strand
CTGCGCGCGCGCATCAAGGCCTTCAAGCTCAGTTGCGAAGACCGCCTGGTCCAGAGCCGCCTGGTGCGCGCGACGCTGGTCCCGGAGCGCAACCTCTACGAGACCGGCGACGCCATCAACCTCAAGCTGGTGTTGGAGAATCTGACCGCCGAGCCCATGGAGATCGTGATGGTCAACGTCACCTCGCGCACTCCCGACGAGGAGACGCGGCGGCGCACGCTCGAGACGCTCCACGGGCTGCTTTCGCTGGAGATCACCTACACCGAGTACGAGCCCTTCGGGTCCGCCGGGTCGATCACGCGACCGGAGTACCACATGGTGGACGCCGACATCAAGCTGCCCCCGGGCGGCCGCTGGATGACCCATTTCACGATGTCCACCCAGGACGTCCGTCCGGGAGGCACCGTATTCCGAACCTACGAACTCTCCGGGGAGCTGCGCTCCTTCGAGATCAAGGTGGGCGCCCGGAGCAACCTGCGCCCGGTACGCATCGAGCCGCTGACCATCCCGGTCTACCCGGTGAAGGTCAGCCGCTACCTCGACGACCCGCTGGGCTCGCTCGCGCGCGCTCTCGACCGCAACGATCCGAACGAGGTCTTCCTGGTTTCGCTCCTGATTCCCGAAGCGCTGCGCCGGCCCGCGGTCGAACTGCTGATGGCCGGATTCGATCGAGTGGATGCCGGAGGGCGCATGCTGCTCATGAGTTGCCTGCGGCAGGTGACCCGGCAGCCGATCGAACTGGAGGAGAGCGCGTGGCGCCGGTGGTGGGCGGTGCAGCAGGACTCGTCCGCGCCGATCGCGGCGCCCGCGCTGCCCACGGGGATGTCGCCGTCGCAGGCGACCCCGCCCGCCCCCACCGAGACCATCGGCGCCCCCAGGCCCCGTACCGACGAGCGGGACGCCCGACCGCGCGACCGCGGTAGATAGCGGAGGCATGAGCCCACCCCGGCCGCGGCACCCGGGTGCATGTCCGTAGCTGCGGGCCTAGAACGAAACCACAGAGGCACAGAGACACAGAGACGACGACGGGAACGAGGAGCAGGCCGTTCCGCAGCTTTGACACCGAATCTCGCGATGCGCCCTGGCGCGGAACGGCCTGCTCCTCGTTCCCGTCGTCTCTGTGTCTCTGTGGTTCAGTCGTCGTTGCGCCATACCGGACATGCCCCCGCGGCACCCGCCCCGGCCCCGGCCGCCACCCAACCCCGTGAGGTATCTTCCGCATGGACCTGCGCGAACAGCTCGCCGCCGCCCGCCGCGGCACGGTCGAAGTCTACACCGAGGCGGACCTCCAGCAGAAGCTGGAGCGCTCGGCACGCGAGGGCAAGCCGCTGCGCATCAAGCTCGGCGTCGATCCCTCCTCCCCCGACATCCACCTCGGGCACACCGTGGTCCTGCGCAAGCTCCGGCAATTCCAGGATCTCGGCCACCAGGCCGTGCTCATCATCGGCGACTTCACCGGCCTCGTCGGCGACCCGTCGGGCAAGTCCAAGACCCGGCCGCAGCTCACGCCGGCCGAGGTCGAAGCCAACGCGCTGACCTACTTCGAGCAGGTCGGCCGCGTCCTGGACATGACGAAGGCCGAGGTCGTGCGCAACAGCTCCTGGCTCCAGCCGCTCAACTTCGCCGACATCCTCAAGATCGCCGCGAAGCTGACCGTCGCCCGCATGCTGGAGCGCGACGATTTCTCGAACCGCTACAAGTCCGGTTCGCCGATCGGTCTCCATGAATTCCTGTATCCGATGATGCAGGGCTACGACTCGGTGGCGGTGCGGGCGGACGTCGAGCTCGGCGGGACCGACCAGACCTTCAACCTGCTGGTCGGCCGCAACCTGCAGCGCGAGTGGGGCCAGGAGCCGCAGATCGCGCTCACCCTGCCGCTGCTCGTCGGCCTCGACGGCAAGGAGAAGATGTCCAAGTCCCTCGGCAACCACGTCGGGGTCAAGGACGCGCCGAACGACATGTTCGGCAAGGTCATGTCCATCCCCGATACGCTGATGGAGAACTGGTTCACGCTCCTGACGCTGTTCCCGGCCGAGCACATCCGCGAACTTCTGGCCGGGCATCCGCGCGCGGCCAAGGCCACGCTGGCGGGCGAAATCGTGCGCCAGTACCACGGCGATGAGGCGGCGCGCGGCGCACGGGCCAATTTCGACAACGTCTTCGCGGGCAAGGGCGTGCCGGAGGATCTGACGGAAGTGACGGTGCCGGCGGCGGACCTGGCGGACGGGACGGTGGGGCTGTTGCGGCTGCTCTGTCTGTGCACGTTTGCGCCGTCGAACAGCGAAGCGCGGCGTTTGGTGGAACAGGGGGCGGTGGCGATCGACGGCGCGAAGCAGACCGACCCGAAGGCTCGGGTGGCGGTGATCGACGGCATGCTGCTCAAGTCGGGCAAGAGGAACTTCGCGCGCATCCGGCGAGGCTCCTAGCGCGACGGCGCCGTTCGCCGCTCCCCAGACCGGACCACGCGCCGGCCGCACCAGGAAGCCCGGCCTCTCGGCACGTGGGTAGTCCCGCCTTCAGAGGCGGTCGCAAGAGGTGCCGGAAGGGCCGAATCGGCGAGCCGGCGGGGCGGACACGGGGGTCCGCCCCTACGTCCGGCCGCGGCTTTCGGTTGGGGCGGACCCCTGTGTCCGCCCCGGGGTGGCCCGGCCAGAGGCTGTCGCGACAACCTCTTCTGGCGGCATCGCCGGCCGCATCCCATCCGCAGGGGCCCTTCGTTCCGCCTGAAGAGGCTGTCGCAAAAGGCAGCGATCCGTGGCCCTTCGGCGCTGGCCGGAAGGCCTGCGCCACAATTGCCGGAGACCTCTCGAAGTCAACTATGATGTGCGCGGAACCCTGGTGGCGCAGGCCTTCCGGCCAGCGCCGCGGGGTCTCTGGCGCGGGAGTCCCG
>JACRIP010000591.1 GCA_016220045.1 Planctomycetota bacterium | reverse complement strand
GTGTCCACGAGTTTCTTGACCATACGGGGTCCGCCGTGCAGCGCCCCCCGCGGTGCTCACGAGTGCCACCACGGCATGCTGGTCGGTCCAACGCACGCGGCCAGCGAGCATCAGGACTTCAATTGAGTCGCGAGTTTAGTATGTAGAGTCGAGGCTTGGCGCGGTAAGCCCATCCGTCGGCGAAGAGGCCGCACGCGGCGTTCGACGGCAGCGAACTTCCGTTTCCAGGTCCCGCTCATCGAACCGGACGGGCGGTTTTACCGCATCCGGCTCTCGGACTGGGCATCACCCTCTTGGCTTTCGGTGTGCCGCAAGCTGGCGCGTCAGGCTGGTCAGGCCGTATTCCTTAGTGAGCCTTCCGTCCGGGTACTGTCGGGTGCCCGGCCCACGCTCCTTGTGCTTGCAAAGCAGCCATTTCCTCACGCACTGCGCAGCGTAGGCGTCCACCGTTCGGTACGCTTTGGAGAGCGTCCCGTAGGAGAAGTAATTCGCCCAGCCTTGCAACACGCGATTCATGTCGCCGATGAGTTCCGTTACGCTCTGCGTCAGGGTCGCCCGGCCCGTCATGTCCCGGAGCGTCTCTCGCAGCCCAGCCACACCCTTGGCCGAAGGACGGGCTCCGAGGTACGGACGACCGGTACCGACTGCATAGCAGGGGCCGAACGAGTATCCCAGGAAGTCAAAGGGTTGTTTCCACACCTGGCAGACGCGGGTCTTATGTTCGTTCACCGTCAGTCCGATCCGCGTCAGGATCGCCCGTGCTTCCGCCAGGGCGCGCTCCGCCGTGCCCCGGCACAGGATGACGAAATCGTCCGCGTAGTTTACGATGTGCGCGCGGAGCGTGTGCTCATGGTCCCGCTGCTCCCAGGCCTTGAGAAACCGCCGCATGTAGATGTTTGCCAGGAGCGGAGAGATCACCCCGCCCTGCGGTGTTCCCCGACAACCGGAGTTTCGGCGCGTGCGACCTCCCCTTTCGTCGGTCTCCTCGAACGGTGCCTCAAGCCACATCTTGATCAGGTGCAGCATGGCCCCGTCACTCACCCGGCGCGCCACCGACTTCATCAGCTCGGCGTGCGGGATCGTATCGAAGAACTTGGAAAGGTCGGCGTCCACCACGTCCGTGGCCCCGGCCCTCAGGCCTTCATGCACCTCGGCCACCGCTTGCAGGGCGCTGTGCCCCGGGCGATAGCCGTGCGCATTCGGCGTGAAGTCGGCCTCGAAGATCGGCTCCAGCACCAGCTTGACCGCCGTTTGGATAACGCGGTCTTTGATCGTCGGGATCCCCAGGGGTCGTTCACCTCCTGTCTTCTTGGGGATCATGACTCGTCGCACGGCGCTTGGTTGGTAAGCTTGGTTCCGCAATTCCTGGGCAACTTCCCCGAGAAAGCGCTCGACACCGTACGCCTCGATGTCCTCGAACGTCTGCCCGTCCACCCCGGGCGCTCCCCCATTCGCGCGGCAGAGCGCCCAGGCGTGGGCCAGGATGTCGGCTCGATACACCTTGTCGTACAAGGAATAGAAACGAAACTCCGGTTCCTCCTTGGCCTTGAGATGGAGCTTCTGCTGCAACTCCTGGATCTTGATCGGCGTTGATAGGCGCATGCCAATGGCCTCGATCCCTTGTCGCGTTAGAAGCGCCCAGAACCAGGGCCTCTTCCCTCACGCCGGCTTTGCTTCTTCCGGCGCTCCCAGCGGTACTACAGGCCCCTCCGCCATCCTCTGTGGCCCCGCCACCTCGTGGCAGGTTGGGGGTGACACGCCCCCACCGCAGAGGACTTCCCGTGTTGCGCGTACACCCGTCGTGAACGTGCCGTCGCCATTACCCCGGTGGAGCGGTCGGCAGCTTCGCTCGTCTTGCACACTCTCGCCGACCGTGGCAGCCTTCCCCGAGACACGAACGGGTCGGCCTCCACATTGTTCGTTTCGAGGCTTGCTCAGCGTTCACTCACGTTACGGCCCATTCACTCGCAGGCGACCCAAGGTCGCCTTGGTCCTGCGGGCTCCGACGGCTTGGTCTCCCGCACCGCCGCCGCAGTAGCTACCCGGCTGGAGCGACACCTGCCGGGATGGGACTTGCACCCACTGGCTGTACGCACCTTTCACGGCGCACCATGTCCCCGGAATTCCCCGGAATTCCAGCGCATACGCGATGGGGTTCAGTACGCGGGTAGGCGAAGGCGGACAGGTCAGGCCGACCCTCCCTGCAGCCAGTTCTCGACTCGGAGCCCGTCGATGACCCCGTCGAGAGGTCCACCGTCATTCGAAACGAGGGTGAGGCCTGACTCCAGCGCCGTGCAGGCGATGATCAGATCGAAGTCGGATTTCGGCACACCGCGAAGTTGAAGTGCGGCGCGAGTTGCCCCGTAGCGTTCGGCGACCTGTTCGGTCAAGGGCAGCACGGCCACGCGTTGACGTAGTGCGACGATCCGCCCCAGGTTGTCGCCACGACAGCTTGATCGGTAGGCACCGTAGAGCAACTCCGCGAGGACGACCACCGGAATCCCCACGTCCTCCGGCGCTACCGCGGCACGTCGGTCCGTGACCGCCGGCACACCGGTGAGAGCCGCGATGACGACGTTGGTGTCGAGCGCGTACTTCACATCTCCTTGACGGCGCGGCGATCAGGCCGCGACCGTCCCTCGCCGAGGATCGCGAAGATCTCCTCGGTCGTCTCGCCCGCCCAAGGACCGATCTCCCGGAATACGTCCGCTGCGGATCGCGCGCAAGCTCCCTCCCGGACCGCCCGGAGCTCAACCGTAAGATCCTTGACACGGGCGCGGACGACCTGGTCGGGTTCGCGCCTCAAATGGGCAAGGGCCTCTTCAAGGCTCTGGAAGGTGTCCGGCATGATTCCTCCCGATGCCTGTGGGCTTTCCTGCCCACGACTGGCAATGTCCTGAGGGAAGTGCCTCCATCGACAGTCGCATTATACCTGCGCCTTGCGATGCCGCGCAAGGAGTCGGTTCGAGCCGCCGCTCGACCGCCCGCCACAACCACCTCCCTCCCGACCGCTCCCGAGGAGCTGCCCAATTCGCGCCCGCGCCACACCGGGCGGGTCGGGCACGGTCCCACCCGCCCGGCGTGCTGGCAGCGGCCACGCCTCCGATCAGAACCCGAGGCGCAGGCCGACCTGGCCCACGTTGCTCTCCCGCGCCCACTAGTAGTCGAAGAAGGGCGAGGCGGCGGGGGTGCCCACGCTCGCGTCCTCCCACCAGGTGTGCTGGTACTCGCCGAAGAGCGACAACGGGTGGTCGCCGATCTCCCCGATGCTGACT
>JACRIP010000590.1 GCA_016220045.1 Planctomycetota bacterium | reverse complement strand
GCGCCGCCGTCGGGCGCGGCGCGCCGCCTGCCGCCGGCGGAGCCGCCGCCCCCGCCCCCGTCCCGCCCGCCGCGGCCGCTTCCCCCTCCGCCGCGGCGACGCCCGTGTAGTTGCGCGCCACGCGCACGCGCATCTCCTCGCCTTCCTTGAGCAGCAGGATCCCGCGCTCGGCGTTCGTCAGCGAAATCGCGCTGTCCAGGATGCGTTCGAGCAGGCGCTGCAGGTCGTGCTCCTGGTTGAGCGCCTTGGCGATCTCCTGCAGCCGCAGGAGCCCGTTGCGCTCGCGGGTCACCTCCTCGATCGGCGTGGTCGTGTGCTCCTGGCCGGGCGCCGCGAACAGGTGGTCCAGCCGGTTGAAGAGGGTCAGGATGCGGGCGGTGCGCGGGCCGTCCTTGCGGCGTTCCGCCATTCCCTGCGCCGACTTGAGCAGGACGTAGGCGTGGCCGCCGTCGCGCAGCTCGATCGCCGACTCGGCCATGCTCATCGTGGCGGTCAGTTCCCCCTCCCCGTCCGCGACCCGCTGGAAGAGCCCGAGCGCGATCGACAGCGGGCCGATCGCGAACTGCCAGTCGCCGGCCGCGCCGAACGACTGCCCCTTCAGGAGTTGTCCGTAGGCCTCCGCGCGTTCGTCCTTCGCCTCCTTCGCCGCGGCGAGGATCTTCTCGATCTGCGGCGCCAGGTCCGCCCAGCGGCCGTGCGCCGCCAGCAGGGAAGCGAGATTGAGGCGCGTGGAGATCGCCCCCTTGAGGTCCTTCTCCGCTTCCTTCAGCTCCAGGCTCTTCTGGTAGTAGGGGATGGCCTTCAGGGGCTCGTTGCCCTTCTGGGTGAGGATGCCGAGGTTGTTGAGGAAGCGCGCCTCGAGCCCGCGCAGGCCGAGCGACTCGGCGATGCTCTTGCCGCCGCGGTAGATGTCGAGCGCGGCGGGCGCGCGGCCGGCTTCGTCCAGCGCGCTGCCGAGCGCGAGGTGGAAGCGGCAGGTGCGCTCCTGGTCGCCCGTGCGTCCCGCCATCGCCAGCCCCTCGCGGTAGCATTCGGCGGCGTCGTCCGGCGCGCCCACGCGCAGGAAGGTGTCGCCCATGCGCTCCAGCGCCTTCATGCCGTCGCGATCGTCCTTCAGCGTCTGGCGCAGGAGCGCGAGCATCGCCGCGGCCCCGCCCGCCCGGAGCGCCGCCGCCGCGGAGTCGTTGAGATTGATCACCCCCGACAGGGTCTGTTGCAGCAGGTCGGGCCGGTCCGGCGTGGGCATGTCCTCCCCCGGGATGATGAGGATTCAGGGCAGGGTTGAGAGATTCGGCGCGGCGTCCCGTGACGGCGCGCGGAATTGTAACCGACGTGTCGGCGCGGGGCAAGGGATGAACGGCGGGCAGAGCCAAACCCTCGCCGCGTTCATCTTGACCGGCACTCGCGCGCCGGATATCATCCCTCCTCCCCCAATGCCGCGATCTGCCAATCAGGAGGTTCATCGTGCGGAAACTGCTCGCCCTCGCCGTCCTGCCCGCCCTGATCGCCGCCCTCGTCGGCGGCTGCCGCGCCCAGCGGGGCGCCGCCCCCGCACCCGCGACTGCCGAGTTCGCTGCCGCGCCTGCGACCGCCGCGCCGCTCGACGAGTCCCGCTACGGCGCCTCCCGCCTGCGCTCCGCCAACGACTTCTACAGCACCCTCATGCTCTACAAGACCGACCTCAAGGAACGCGACATCGACAAGTGCAAGCGCCACACCCAGGAACTCGTCCGCACCATCGGCGAACTCGGCAAGGCCTGGACCCCCTGGCTCACACCCCCGAAGCGCGCCGACTTCGAACGCTACCGCGCGACCCTGCCCCCGTTGGTGGCGGATCTGCAAAACGCCCTCGCCATGAACAACCTGGTCTTCGCCAAGCAGACGGTCGATCGCCTGGTCATCGTCTACGGCGCCATGGAAGAAGCCCTGCGCTGAGCCCGCTCGCCGGCCGGGCGGGACGAAATCGGGCCGCTTGAGCTGCCGCCTGCATGCTGAATGAAGGGGGCGGACCGGTCGGAAACGCCGGTCCGCCCCCTCATTTTTCTGGTTGGATGCGGCGCCGCCTGCTAGAATGTCGCGTTCTTTCGCCCCCCCTTTCCTGCCCCGACTCCACCCCGCGGAGGACGCCATGGAAGAAGTCGTCATCGCCAGCGCCTGTCGCACCGCCATCGGCAAGTTCCAGGGCGCGCTCGCCCCGCTTTCCGCGCCGAAACTCGGCAGCCTCGTCGTGCGCGAAGCGCTCCGCCGCGCCGGACTCGACGCCGCCGCCGTCCAGGAAGTCATCATGGGCTGCGTCCTGACCGCGGGCCAGGGCCAGAACCCCGCCCGCCAGGCCGCGATCGCCGCCGGCATCCCCACCTCCGTCCCCGCGCTCACCATCCACAAGGTCTGCGGCTCCGGCCTCAAGGCCGTCATGCTCGCCGCCCAGGCGATCCGCGCCGGCGACGCCGAAGTCATCATCGCGGGCGGCATGGAGAGCATGTCGAACGCGCCCTACCTGCTCCCCGACGCGCGCGGCGGCCAGCGCCTCGGCCACGGCCGACTCCTCGACTCCATGGTCCAGGACGGCCTGTGGGACGTCTACCACGACTTCCACATGGGCGCCACCGCCGAACTCGTCGCCGAGAAGCACGCGATCGCACGCGAGGCGCAGGACGAGTACGCCTGCGGCAGTCACCGTAAGGCCTCCGCCGCCTGGCGCGAAGGCGCCTTCGCCGACGAGGTCGTCAAGGTCGAGATTCCGCAGCCCAAGAACCAGGTGCTCGCCTTCGCCCAGGACGAAGGTCCGCGCGCGGACTCCTCGGTCGAGAAGCTGTCGAAACTCCGCCCGGCCTTCAAGGAGGACGGGAGCGTCACCGCGGGCAATGCCTCGACGATCAACGACGGCGCGAGCGCGCTGGTGATCATGTCGAAGCGGCGCGCGGAGAAGGCGGGGATCACGCCGCTCGCGCGCATCACGGGCTACGCCGCCGGCGGGGTCGCCCCCGAGTGGGTGATGATGGCGCCGGTCGAGGCGGTGAAGAACCTGACCGCGCGCACGCAGGTCGAGGCCAAGGACTACGACCTGGTCGAGATCAACGAGGCCTTCGCGGTCGCGTCGCTCGCGCTCGTGCGCGAGATGAAGCTGGATGCCTCGCGGGTGAACGTGCACGGCGGGGCCGTGGCGCTCGGCCATCCGATCGGCGCGTCGGGCGCGCGCATCCTGACGACCCTGCTCTACGCGTTGAAGCGGCGCGAGGCGCGGCGCGGCCTGGCCACGCTGTGCCTGGGCGGCGGCAACGCGGTCGCGGTGTCGGTGGAGCGCTAGTACGGATGCCGGTCCTGCGCGGGCGGCGGCGCCGTCTCTCCGGGCTTTCCCCGATCCTGGCGGCGGTCGCCGCCGGGCTCGGCTCGGCCCTGCTCGGCTCCTGCTCGGGGGTGCGCCCGGATCCGGAGCCGCTGCCCGCGGTCTACGCCCTCGCCCCGGCGGTGCGGGAGGAACTCACCGATGAACTGGTCCGCGTGATCGAGAGCGGCGGACCGATCGCCGTCGCCGTCGGCCTGCCGGAGCCGCGGCGCGTCGATGAGTTCCTGGCCCGCGCCCTGCTCCTGCGCATCGGGCCGACGGTCCTGCCGAAACTCGACCGGCTCTTCGATGCCTCCGACCCGCGCATCCGCCTGGCGGCGATCGACCTGGCACGGGCGCTCGGCGACCCGGCCGCCGGGCCGCGGCTGGTGCGGCTGGCGGCGCGCGACGAGCGCCCGGAGGTCGCCGCGCGCGCCCTGGTCGTCGCCGCCGAACTCGACGCCGACGGCGCCGTCCCCATCGTCCTGGAGCGCCTACGGGAAAACCATGATCCCGTGCGCACGGGGGCGGCGGTCACCGCGGCCCAGATCCTCGGGCGGCGCGAGTTCGTCCCGGCGCTGATCGCCGCCCTGGAATTGTGGCCGCCCGGCGAAGAACCGCCGGTGCTGATGGCGCTCAAGGAGATCACCAACTACTCCCTCGACGAGGGCAACTGGCCGCCCGGCACCTTGCGGATTCTCAAGACCGACCGCCCGCGCCTGATCGAGCGCTGGAAGGAATGGTGGCGCCTGAACGCCGGGCGCTCCCTCCTCGACTGGGCGCTCGCCGGGGTCGACGCCGACATCACCGAGCTCCTGCACTGGCGCGCCGGCTCGCTCGATTTCACCGACGGCAACCTGCGGCGCTATACCGCGCTGCCGGTCGGCAAGGCCGGCTACCCCGGCCTCTTCTGGAAGGACGCCCAGGGGCTGCACGACCAGTGGCGGCACTGGTGGAGCGAGAACTACCGGAACTTCGACGTCGTCGCGGCCCAGCTCACGCGGTTGCGCGGCACGCGCACCGAGGCCGCCGACGCCGGGCGCGTGCTCGGCCGCGTGGGCGACGCGCGCGCGATTCCCGGAATGCTCGAAGCCCTCGCCACCCACGGCCTCCGGGGCGATGCGCACCCCGAACTGCTGGCCCTGATCGCCGCCGTACGCCGGATCAGCAGCCGCCCCTTCCCCTTCCCGCTCGGCGGCGACCCGGCGGCGCGGCGCGCCGCGCTCGACGACATGGCCCATTGGATGCGGGCCGCCAACACCAAGTAGCCCGCGGCGGGGCGGCACGCGGCACGTGGCCCGCGCCCGCCCCGGCCCTGGCCCTGAATATGGGGGAATGTCCCGATGTCCGACGTGAAACGCGTGGCGGTGATCGGCGCCGGCACCATGGGCAACGGCATCGCCCAGGTCTTCGCCTCGTCCGGTTGCGAAGTGCTCCTCTCCGACGTGAAACAGGAGTTCCTCGACCGCGGCCTCAAGAGCATCCGGGATTCACTGGAGCGGCTGGTCAAGAAGGAGAAGCTCACCGCGGCGGGCCGCGACGAGACCCTCGGCCGGCTGCGCTCCTCGACCCGCCTCGAAGACGCCGCCCCGGTCGATTTCGCCGTCGAAGCGGTCTTCGAAGACCTCAAGGTCAAGCGCGAGATCTTCGCCACCCTCGACCGCGTCCTCCGCCCGGAGGTCGTGCTCGCCAGCAACACCTCGTCGATCTCCATCACCGCGATCGCCGCCGCCACCCGGCGCGCCGACCGCGTCATCGGCATTCACTTCATGAACCCGGTGCCGATCATGAAGCTCGTCGAGGTCATCCGCGGCCACGACACCAGCGACGCCACCTGCGCCCTGGTGCGCGGTCTGTGCGAGAAGCTCGGCAAGACCATGGTGGAAGCGAACGACTACCCGGGCTTCGTCGCCAACCGCATCCTGATGCCCATGATCAACGAGGCGATCTTCGCGCTCTTCGAGGGCGTCGCGAAGGCCGAGGCGATCGACGAGGTGATGAAGCTCGGGATGAACCACCCGATGGGCCCGCTGACGCTCGCGGACTTCATCGGACTCGACGTCTGCCTGGCGATCCTGGAAGTGCTCCAGCGCGAGCTGGGCGACGACAAGTACCGTCCGTGCCCGCTGCTGCGGCGCATGGTCGCGGCCGGCCATCTCGGCAAAAAGACCGGGCGCGGATTCTACACGTACGCGGCCAACTAGAAGGGGCGGCCCGCCGGGTCGCCCGTACGCGGAGGCACAATGGACTTCGAACTATCCGAAGATCTGCGGATGATCCAGGCCACGGCGCGCAAACTCGCCGACGAGGAGATCGCGCCGCGCGCGGCGCAGGTGGACGAGCACAAGATTTTTCCGATGGAGACGATGAAGAAGCTCGCCGAGCTGGGCTTCCTCGGCTTCCTGGTGCCGGAGAAGTACGGCGGCAGCGGCCTCGGCAATCTCGCGCTCGTGACCGCCCTCGAGGAGGTCAATCGCGCCTGCGCTTCGACCGGCGTCACCATGTCGGTGCACAACAGCCTGGTCTGCAGCCCGATCGTCCGGTTCGGGAACGAGGCGCAGAAGCAGAAGTACCTGCCGCGGTTGGCCAAGGGCGAGCTGCTGGGCGCGTACTCGCTTACGGAACCCTGCTCGGGCAGCGACGCGGCGGCGCTCATGACCTCGGCGCGGCGTGAGGGAGATACCTGGGTGCTCAACGGCACCAAGAACTTCGTCACCACCGGCTCCTACGCGGATGTCCTGATCGTCTTCGTGCGCACCAACCCCGACCTGGCGCTCAAGGCCAAGGGGGTGAGCGCCTTCCTGGTCGAGAAGACCTTCCCGGGCTTCAAGGCGGGCAAGCCGGAGGACAAGTGCGGCATCCGCGGCTCGGACACCTCGTCGCTCTTCCTGGAGGACTGCCGCGTGCCGGCGGAAAACCTCCTCGGCGAGGAGGGGAAGGGCTTCAACATCGCGATGGATACGCTCGACGGCGGACGCATCGGGATCGCGACCCAGTCGCTCGGCATCGCGCAGGCCTGCCTCGACGCCGCGCGCAAGTACGCGCGCGACCGCAAGCAGTTCGGCAAGCCGATCGGCGACTTCCAGGCGATCCAGTGGAAACAGGCCGAGATGGCGACCGAGCTGGAAGCGGCGCGGCTCCTGGTGCAGCGGGCGGCCATTCTGCGCGACCAGGGCCGGCCGCATGCGAAGGAAGCGGCGATGGCCAAGCTCGCGGCCTCGACCATGGCGAACCGCGCGGCCAAGGAAGCGGTGCAGATCCACGGCGGCGTCGGCTACACGCGCGACTTCCCGGTCGAGCGCTACTTCCGCGACGTGCGCATCACCGAGCTCTACGAGGGCACGACCGAGATCCAGCATCTGGTGATCGCCCGGCATCTGCTCAAGGGCGGCAAGTAGCACTACAACGCTAATCGCGATCGGGCAAGCAGGATCGCCAGGCCGCGGAATGCTGCTCGCAAGGCCCGTCCGTTCGTAGTTCCGCCTTCAGGCGGAGCCTACGCCGAGGACGAATCGCCAATGGCCATCGTTCCGCCTGAAGGCGGAACTACAAACGAACCGCATGGCCGATCTACGGTGCTTGGCACCGCGGACGGCCCGTCTGCCTGGGGCGGCGATTAGCGTTGTAGTGGTAGTCCCCCCCCAGCGACCAGGCGCGCACGTTCGGCGGTGTGGCCGGCCAGGCCCCAGCCAGCCGTTTTTCTCGTGCTCGTACTCGTACTCGTACTCGTACTCGACCGCGCCGGGCTTTCGAGTACGAGTACGAGTACGAGTACGAGTACGGGGTAGACCCAGGCGGAGGGACTCCGGGAGCACCGACATTGATGGGATCGAGTCCCGAGCATGAGCGAATCCGCCCTGACCCCCGACCTCTCCCTCGTCATCCCGGTGTACAACGAGGAAGAGAACCTGGAGCCGCTCACGGCGGGGATCGTCGAAGCTCTCGCCCCGCTGGGCCGGAGCTACGAGGTGCTCTTCGTCGACGACGGGAGCACGGATCGCAGCCTGCCGGTGTTGAAAACGCTGGCGGAGCGCCATCCCGGCCGCGTGCGCATCCTGAAATTCAAAAAAAACTGCGGCCAGTCGGCGGCCTTCGACGCCGGCTTCCGGGCGGCGCGCGGCGGCGTGGTGGTGACGATGGACGCGGACCTGCAGAACGACCCGCGCGACATCCCGAAGCTGCTGGAGCAGATCGGGCCCTATGACGCGGTCTGCGGGTGGCGGGAGAAGCGCCGCGACAACGTGATCCGGCGGCTTTCGTCGCGCATCGGCAACGGCGTGCGCAACTGGCTGAGCCACGAGACCATCCGCGACACCGGCTGCTCGCTCAAGGCCTTCAAGCGCGAGTGCTTCGTCCGCCTGAAGATGTGGAAGGGGATGCACCGCTTCCTGCCGACCCTGGTCAAGATGGACGGCTTCCGGGTGACCGAGATCCCCGTCAACCACCATCCGCGCAAGTTCGGGGTGTCGAAGTACGGGGTGTGGAACCGGGCGTTCCGCGCCTTTGCGGATCTGCTGGCCGTCGCCTGGATGCAGCGCCGCCGCCTGGATTACGAGATCGAGGAGACGCTTTGATGATCGTCTGGCTGGAGCGGATCGTCACCAATCTGGACTTCTGGGGGATCTTCGGCCTGGTCGCGCAGATGGTCTTCGCCGCCCGCTTCCTGGTGCAGTGGGCGGTCTCGGAGAAGCGCGGCGAGAGCACGATTCCGATCTCCTTCTGGTACTTGTCGATCGTCGGCAGCGCCGCAATGCTGCTCTACGGCATCGGCAAGGCCGAGCTGCCGGTGATCGTCGGCCAGCTTCCCGGCATCGTCGTCTACGCGCGCAACCTGATGCTGATCCGCCGCAAGCGCAGCGAGGAGGCGGCCGCCGCCGCCGTGCCTGCGCCCGCGCGCGCGGTCGTGCTCGCGGAGCCCGCGCTCGCGCTCCCGGTCGGCGTCGCCTCCTCCGCGAGGCAGTAACATGCCAGCCAACGGACCCGCCGACGATCGCACGCCGCTCCTGCTGCTGCTCCTGCTGGGCGGCGTGCTTTTTTTTGCCAATCTCGGCGGCACCGACCTGTGGAACCCCGATGAGCCGCGCTACGCCCAGGTCGCGCGCGAAATGGTCATCGCCGCCGAGCCCGCCGGCTGGCTCGTCCCGCACCTGAACGGCCGCGTCTACCTCCAGAAGCCCCCGGCCTTCTTCTGGACCGTCGGCGCCTTCGGCCTCGCCGTCGGCCGCGTGGACGAATGGGCCGCGCGCCTGCCCAGCGCCTGCGCCGCCACCCTCACCCTGCTCCTCGCCTACCTCTTCGGCGCCCGCCTCTTCGGCCGCCGCGCCGGACTGCTCGGCGCCGTCGTCCTCGCCACCTCGCTCCTCTTCGTCGTCATGGCCCGCAAGGCCACGATCGACGCCACCCTCACCCTCCAGGTCCTCGCCTCCCTCATGCTGCTCGAGGAGGGCGTGCGCTGGCCGGAGCGGCGCGTACGCGCCTGGAGCGCCGCCTTTTTTTTCATGGGCGTGGGCGCGCTTCTCAAGGGGGTCGGGTTCGTGCTCCCGCTCCTGGCGCTCATCGCCTACCTCGCGCTCCTGCGCAACCTGCGCCCATTGGCGAGCGGCTCGCTGCTCCTCGGGCTCCTGATCGCCGTCGGCGTCGCCGGCGCCTGGGCGGCCGCGGCGGCCCGGGTCGAGGGCTGGGACTACGTCAGCGACCTGCTCTTCGGCCAGCTCAAACGCCGCTTCTCCGAGTCCGGCGGCCACGACCGCGCCGCCGGATACTACTTC
>JACRIP010000589.1 GCA_016220045.1 Planctomycetota bacterium | reverse complement strand
GGTCGAGTTCCGTGCGCTGCTCCATGCAACCCCGTAGCAGCGCGAGCGCGAAGTCGCGGATCTCCGGGTCGGAGGTCTTCTCGGACAGGTACTCCGCCGACTCTTCCGCCGGGTCGTCCCCCCGCTGGTCGGCCTGGTAGAGAAGCTGCAGCGCGAGCTCGCGCGCCTGCGTGCGCTTCCTCACTTCCCGCCCTTCCCGCCCGGCGCGTCGAGCCGGGCGAAGAGGTCCGCCATTTCGATCGCCGACTCCGCCGCGTGCGCGCCCTTGTTGCCCGCCTTCGTGCCCGCCCGCTCGATCGCCTGGTCTAGGGTGTCGGCCGTAATGACGCCGAAGATCGTCGGCACCCCGGTGTCGAGCGCGACCTGGGCGATGCCCTTGGCGGCGGCGGAAGCGACGAGGTCGAAGTGCGGGGTCTCGCCGCGCAGGATCGCGCCCAGGCAGATCACGGCGTCGTAGCGCCCGCTCCGCGCGAGGCGCAGCGCCGTGACCGGCAGTTCGAAGGCGCCGGGCACCCAGGCCAGGTCCACGTCCTCCTCCGCCACGCCGCGCCGCTTGAGCCCGTCGCGCGCGCCCGCGAGCAGCCGCTCGGTGATGAACTCGTTGAAGCGCGCCGCGACGATCGCAAACTTGCGCCGGGTGCCGATCAGGCTTCCCGAGAATTCGCGTCCCATGGGGTCCTCCCGGGGCGATAGGGGGCCGGTTGGGGAATCGGGAGAGTATACCCGTCGAGGGGCGAAGTGCAAGGCAACAAATCTTGCTTGCCTTCGTTTTTCAGGTTGACTAGAATGCCGGTCGTCCGGCGGGGAACCCGAATCGGCCGGACCTCCCACCTCCCTCGGTCGCACCGGTATGGACGTTCTGAAAAGGCACTCTATGGCTCGCGCCCTGTCCCGCGGGTGGCTTGCTCTGGCCCTCGGCGCGCTCCTGGTCGCGCTGGCGCCCGCGGTCGGGCCGCTGGGTCTCGCGCGCCGCGCCGCCGCCGACCCCGCCGTCCCGGTCGCCGACGTCGCCGTGGTCTCGGGCATCCGCGTCGTCCACGTCGCCGGCACGCCGCGCGAAATGGGCGTCGCCCTCGGCCGCGCCCTCGGGCCCGAGATCGACCTCCTCTACCGCCGCTACCTCTGCCTCTTCGTCCCGCTCCCCTCCGAACGCGCCGCCCTCACCGCGCAGGCGCGCTCGATGCTCAAGTACATCCCCGAGGACTACCGGGAGGAGATGGAGGGCCTCGCCGCGGGCTCCGGACTGGCCTTCGACCAGATCCTCTTCGCCAACTGCTTCCTCGACCTCAAGCGCGCGCCGCTCTGCAGCACCTTCACCGCCGCCGGTCCGGCCACCGCCGACGGCGGCCTGATCTTCGGCCGCAACCTCGATTTCCCCTCCCTCGGCGTGGCCCACGAACACAGCCTGGTCACCGTCTACCGCCCGACCGGCAAGAAGCCCTTCCTCACCCTCGGCTGGCCGGGCTTCGTCGGCGCCCTCTCCGGCATGAACGCCGACGGGCTGGCGCTGGCGGTGATGAACGTCTTCCTGGAAGAGGAGACCCCCGAGGGAACACCCTACACGTTGCTCTTCCGGCAGATCCTGGAGACGTGCTCGACCACCGACGAGGCGATCGCCCTCATGCGCGCGGCGCGACGCACGGTCGGCAACAACCTGATGGTGTGCGATCCGCGGCCCTCGTCCGCGCTGATCGAGTTTTCGGCCGTCAAGTGCGACGTGCGGCGGCCGGTGGATGACCTGCTCTACGCGACCAACCACTTCCGCGTCGGTCCGTCGCTCTCGAAAGCGACCTGCTGGCGCTATCCGATCCTCAAGCGCGAGTTGGCGCGGCGTCGCGGCGCCCTGGACGTGGTCGGGGCGCAGGAGGTGCTGGCCGCGGTCGGTCAGTGGAAGCTGAACATCCAGGCGATGGTCTTCCGGCCGCAGGAGCGCGATCTGTGGGCGGCGTTCGGCGAGCCGCCGGCCTCGAAGCGTCCGTACGTGCATCTGCCGGCGGAGCTGCTCTGGGGGCCCGCCCCCGCGCCGCCGGCCGCACGGCAGCACGGCAAGCTCTCGGAGCCCCTATAGTGGAGCAACTGCGCGAGCTGGAGAACCGCCTGGTCCTGATGGCGAAGCACGCGGAGGAGATGCTGCAGCTCACGTTCGAGGCCTTGCGCCACGAGAAGGTCGAGCTGGGGGAGATGTCGGAGAAGATGGCGGCGGTGATCCGGGGGGACGAGCGCGAACTGACCGCCGCGCTCGCCGAGCTGGGGACCCGGCATCCGGAGCAGCGCGAGGCCTTGAAGGGCGTGGTCGCGGTGGTGGGGCACCTGGGGCGGATCGGGGAGCAGACGGATTCCGTCCTTCACGACGTCGAGTCGAAGATGCGTGATCGTCTGGCCTTCAGCGCGCAGGCGATGCACGACCTGACCTTCCTGTTCGAGAGCGCCCAGTATCTGTTGCGTTGCGCGAAGGACACGCTCCTGACGCGCAACGCGGTCTTGACCAAGTACATCCAGGAGACCGGCGGCACCCTGCGCGAGTCGATCGAGAAGTTCTCGCTGGACCACGAGGACCGGGTGCTGGAGGGCCAGTGCCAGGCGGACGCGTCGGCGCTCTTTCTGAGCATCCTGGACGCGTTGAGCGGAGTCATCGCCCACACCCGCGCGATTGCCGAGCGCGTCGTGCGGACCCCGCGTACCTGATCGGCGATTCGGGCGGACGGCAACACACGTCAGGGAACGAGAGACTATGAAACTCAGCATTGCGCAGGCACTCCGTCCGGCAGCCCGCATCGGCTGCCTCGTCGCGGAGGGCGTCCACGTCGCGCGGCGCGACGAAACCCTGTGGGGACAGTTCCAGATGCTGTCCCGGCGCGTGCGCGAGGAAGCGCGCTCGCGCAACCTGCTCGAAAACGGCGAGCTGCAGAAGGTGCGGAAGTTCGTCAAGGCGGTCGGACTCGACCCCGAGCGCTTCCTGACCTCGGCGGAGCTCTTGCTGCGCAAGGCGCTCAAGAACCTGCCGATCAGCCAGGTGAATTCCGTAGTCGATGCGGCGGCGTTCCTGGCGCTGGAGACGCAGTTGCCGGTGTCGTGCTACGACCTGGCGCGGCTGCATGGGCCGCTGGAGTTCCGCGCGGGGCGGCCGGAGGAGCGGTTCGATACGACGACGCGGGACAAGTTCAGCGCGGCGGAGGTGCCGGTGCTGTGCGACGAGCGCGGGCCGTTCGGCTCGCCGCTGGCGGACGCGGCGCGGACGGCGCCGGGGAATCACACGCATCGGGTGTTGGCGGTGGTCTATGCGGGCAACGCGGTCACGGAGGCGACGCTGCGGCGTTGCCTGGAGGGGCTGGCGGAGCGGCTCGCGCACCACTCGCGCGCGCGTGTCGGCGCCCCGATCCTGATCGTGGACGAGGCCGAGGTGGGGTGACGGCGGGCGGTGGACGGTGGCCGGTGGCCAGTGGACGGTGGACGGTGGGCGGTGGCCAGGGGTCAGGGACGAGGGAGTAGGGACCCTGAGATCTGGTTGCGAAGTTCTGGTTCCGGTGAGTAGAGGCGGGACTTGGGGACGAAAAGGGTAGTGCATCGTCTGGTAGGTCGGAGCGCAATCCGGCTCGTTCGTAGTTCCGCCTTCAGGCGGAACGAGTCCTCACCCCCTCTGCGCACCCGGTCAGGAGCTACCGGATCCTCCCTCGCTCGTCACTGAGACAATGTGACAATCCCACAATGAGACAATCCGTACGATGACCCAGTCCCGCCCCGCCGCACTTCCGTCGCCTGCCATTACCTGCTGGCGTTGCCCCGCCTGCCGCGTGCCGCTCGCGTCCGGCGCCCGCCGCTGCCCGGCCTGCGGCGCCCCCTTCCTCCTCGCCGAGCGCGCCTGGAACGACCGCCGCAGCATCTACGTCCTCCTCTTCCTCGTCGCCTTCCAGTTCGGGCTGCCCTGGCTCTGGCGCTCCACCGCCTTCTCCCGCCCCGAGAAGGCCGCCCTGACCTTCCTGGTTTTCCTGTATTTCCCCGCCGTCGTCCTGGTCCCCTTCTACCTCGTGCACCGCCTCATGACCTTGGTGCTCGAACTCGCGCCGCACTAGCCTCGCCCCGGCGTTTTCGTTGGCAATTTCCCCGCCCCGCGCCTATACTGCCCCCTCTTTGCGGGTGCCCGGGAAGGCTCGAATCGCCTCGCCCATCGGGGCCCCCGGCGCGCTCCCCACGGCGGAGGCCGCTTGAAGATTCTCGCGATCCTCCTCTCCGTGCTCCCCGGCCTGGGCCACATCCTGCTCGGCCGCTGCGTCCGCGGCCTCGTCCTGTTCACGGCCTTCGCCTTCTTCGCCAACGCCTGGGGCGTCGCCCCGTACGTCTGGCCCGCCGGCGACGAGCCGGTCAGCCGGCCCGGCCTGCTCGCCGCCGCCGCCGTCATCTGGCTCTACACGATGCTCGACGCCATGCGCATCGTGTACTGGCGCGAACGCGCCTCCCTCGCGCGCCGCAAAAAAAACCTGTTCCACGACGCCCTCGTGGACTACATGAAGGGCGACCTTCGCGCCGCGCGCCGCGTGTTGCGCCGCGTGCTGCGCCTCGACCGCGACGACCCGAACGCCCATTTCCTGCTCGGCATCGTCTACCAGGGCGAGGGCAAACGCTGGCGCGCGCGCCGCGCCCTGAAACGTTCGCTCGTGCTCGACGAATCCCGCCGGTGGGCCTGGGAAGTCTCCCGCGCCCTGGAGGAGCTCAAAGCCCGATGAGGGAAGCCCACGACTTCTGCGGTCTGTTCGGCATCGTCGGCGACCCCGATGCGGTGATCAAGACCTACCACGGCCTCTACTCCCTCCAGCATCGCGGCCAGGAGAGCGCCGGCATCGTCGCCTCCGACGGTACGAGCTTCAACGTCCACAAGGGCATGGGCCTGGTCGCGGACGTCTTTTCGCGCGCGACCCTCGAGCGCCTCAAGGCGCCGATGGCGATCGGCCACGTCCGCTACTCCACCACCGGCTCCTCGACGCCGCAGAACGCCCAGCCGCTCGTCGCCGAAGGCGCGATCGGTCCGATCGCCGTCGCGCACAACGGCAACCTGGTCAACAGCGGCCGCCTGCACGCGGAGCTCGAAGCCCACGGGTCGATCTTCCAGACCACGGTGGACTCGGAGATCATCCTGCACCTTATCGCCCATCCCGACAACCAGGGCCGGCCCGACGCGATCGCGCGCGCGCTGCGCCGCATCTCCGGCGCCTTCTCGCTGCTCTTCCTGACCCGCGACGGCGTCGTCGCCGCGCGCGACCCCAACGGCTTCCGGCCCCTCTGCCTCGGCCGCGTCGGCGCCGCCTGGGTGGTCGCCTCCGAGACCTGCGCCTTCGACCTCATCAAGGCCGAGTACGTGCGCGACGTCGAGCCCGGCGAAATCGTCCACATTACGCGCGCCGGCCTGCGCTCCGAGCGCTTCGTCCCCGCCGCCGAAACCCGCCCCAGCATGTGCGTCTTCGAGCACGTCTACTTCGCGCGTCCCGACAGCCGCGTCTTCGGCGACACCGTCCACCTCGTGCGCATGCGCCTCGGCGCGCAGCTCGCCGTCGAGCACCCGGTCGACGCCGACCTCGTCATGGCCGTCCCCGATTCCGGCAACTCCGCCGCCATGGGCTTCGCCGCCCGCTCCGGCATTCCCTACGAGCAGGGTTTCATCCGCAACCACTACGTCGGCCGGACCTTCATCCAGCCTACCCAGGGCGCGCGCGACTCCGAGGTCGAGATCAAGCTCAACATCGTGCGCGACGTGGTCAAGGGCAAGCGCGTGGTCGTGGTGGACGATTCGATCGTCCGCGGGACCACGGCGCGCTCGCGCGTCAAGGCCCTGCGCGGCTGCGGCGTCCGCGAAGTCCACCTGCGCGTGAGCTGTCCGCCGCTGCGCCATCCGTGCTTCTACGGCATCGATTTTCCCGACCCCCGGCAGCTCATCGCCAACGGCCGCTCGGTCGCCGAGATCCGCGACTTCCTCGGTCTCGATTCGCTCGGCTACCTGAGCATCGACGGCATGCTGACCGCGGCGCGGGCGGCGCCGCCGGAGCATTTTTGCACCGCGTGCTACTCGGGTAAGTACCCGGTCAAGGTCGAGGACGGAACGCGCAAGGAAATCTTCGAGCGATGAGCGAACCCCTGACCTATAAGGACTCCGGCGTCGATCAGACGCGCAAGGACGCCGTCATCGACCGCGTCCTCGGCATGATGAAGCGCACCTACGGGCCGCGCGTCATCGACAATCCGTGGGGCTTCGCCGGGCTGTTCTCGCTGTCGGGCGAATCCCCGATCTTTCGCCGGAACTACCGGCGGCCGGTGCTCATCGGCTGCGCCGACGGCGTGGGCACCAAGCTGCGCGTCGCGAGCGAACTCGGCAAGCACGACACGGTCGGCATCGACCTGGTGGCGATGAACGTCAACGACCTCATCGTCACCGGCGGCGAACCGCTGTTCTTCCTCGACTACATCGCGCTCGGGCGGGTGCAGGAGGAGGTGATCCTCGACCTCGTGAAGGGGATCGTGACCGGCTGCGAGCAGGCCGGCTGCGCGCTGCTCGGCGGGGAGACCGCGGAGATGCCGGGTTTCTACAAGGACGGCGACTACGAGCTGGCCGGCTTTGCGGTCGGCGTGGTCGAGCGCCATCGGCTGCTCGACGGCAAGACCGTGGCGCCGGGCGACGTGGTGCTCGGCGTCGCCTCCTCCGGGCTGCACTCGAACGGCTACTCGCTGGTGCGCAAGCTCGTAGCGGAGCGCAAGTTCAAGCTCGGCGCGCAGGTCGCGGAGCTCGGCTGCACGCTCGGCGAAGAGCTGTTGCGGCCGACGCGCATCTACGTCAAGGCGATGCGCGAGCTGACGCGTTCGCACCACGTGCGGCGGATGGTGAAGGCCCTGGCGCACATCACGGGCGGCGGGCTGATCGAGAACGTGCCGCGCGTGCTCCCGGAGAACGTGAATGTGGAGATCAAGCTCGGGTCGTGGGAGATGCCTCCGGTATTCCCCTGGCTCGAACGGGAGGGCAACCTGGACGCGACGGAGATGCGCCGTGTCTTCAACCTGGGGATCGGCATGGTGCTGATCCTGGACCCGTATTTCGTGGATGTGGCGTTGCGCCGCCTTGCGGCGGCCGGCGAACGGGCCTTCGTCATCGGCGAGGTCCGGCCGGGCGCGCGCGAAGTGGTGTTCCGCACCTGACGCCGACGGGGGCGTTCCGGCGGCGGGGCGAACTCTCCCGCGCGCCCGTGGGCCCCGCCCGGCCGCATGCGGTAGGAAATGGAGGTATCGATGTACGCGAGAGGATTCGTCGCGCTCGGACTGGTGACGCTCTTGTCGGGCTGCTCGATATTCGGCAAGAAGGACGAAGAGCCGCCCGCGCCGACGCCGGCGCCCTCGGCCGACAACCGGATGGACCTGATCGAAGACCGGCTGAAGCAGCACGAGCGCGAGCTCGAGGATCTGCGGCGCCAGGTCGGCACGATCAACGACCGCGTGTCGCGGGCGGGCGCGGGCGCCACGGCGCCGGCGGCCTACGGTGGCCGGTCGCTCCCCACGCCCTCGCCGGACGCGGCGGCGGGTCATCCCGGCGCGGGCGCGCCGCCCGCGGGACGCAGC
>JACRIP010000592.1 GCA_016220045.1 Planctomycetota bacterium | reverse complement strand
CTGACACCTCCTTGGCGAGGCGAAACGCCCGCCACAGGAGTTATCGGCAGACTAGGCGAAGGACTGTAAGAAACAAAGTTGACGGGACACTAGTGTCCAGTCAACATCGATTCTTCCGGTCGGCGTCGGGGCGCCTCGTGAGGCGCCCCGAGGGGCTACGGATTGAACGACCCCAAGCAACGACGTTGACGGGACACTAGGCTGCCCGTGATGAAGGCGCGGAACGCCTCCTCCTCGTCCCCGTCGTCTCTGTGTCTCTGTGGTTCAGTCGTAGTTCCGCAATACCGGACATGCACCCGAGCAATGCGGTTGCAGGCCCGGTCGCTGCCCCAGAGGCTCGCGAAAGGACGGGAACACGAAGGGCCACGAAGGACCACGAATGGAAGCTGCGGCCGACGAACGATCGCGAGTGGGGTTGCGACTCTGCTGGGAGCCGTCGCCACCATCAGGAACCCGCGCCCCCGCGCGTCTCCGCGTCCCCGAACGCCCAGATCAGGTCGCTCACCCGCTGGAAGCCGAACATCGAATAGTACCGGACAGGTCGATGGCTAAGGGAATCACCTTGCGCACCGGAATTCCGCCGCCGCGGGCTTTGCGCCGCTCCAGCAGGTACTGGATCTCGTCGCTGTCCGGGCCCGGATGGAAATAGGGCGGATCGGCGAGCTGCGCGTCCGGGATCGGCAGCTCCAGCCGGTCGCGGAAGGTCTTGAGCTCGTCCTCGGTGACCTTCTTGGCCTGATGGGCGACGTTGCGCCCCTCGAGCTTGACGCCCAGTGCCCATCCCTTGACCGTCCTGGCGAGTACGACCGTCGGTCCGCCCGTGTCGAGGAGAGTAGGCGTCATGGCTGGTGTTCGTCATGGCGCCCGGCGACATCGGTCTCACCCGAACTGAACCTGCGCTGCAAGATCCGATAGACCTCCTCCAAACGATGTGCGTCACTCGGCTGTTCAACCGTGCGCACTTCGATCTCGACTGCGCAATGATCGGGGAGTTCTACGGGCTCCACCGGACGGAGAACTCCGTTCTCGAAGATGGCGTGAAACGTGCGCACCATGAGTGCAGCCTCAAGGAGGAGGGTGCCAGCCCAGGAGGGTCGTCGGTCCGTTTCTCGCTCTAGGTTAGCTCGGTCCGGTTCGCAGAGTCAAGAGAGGGGCCCGGCTGAAGTGCCGGCACCGGCCTTATCTGCTCTACCCGGCAAGCGCCGCCGCGGGCATGCGCGAAGCCCGCGTCCGAGCCTGCGCGTAACCCCACACACCGTCTCGGGCCACGATGTTCGGGTAGGTCTCGGTCCCGCGCATGGCTGCCTGCCCGCGGATGGGAAGTCGCCCTGCGACCTGGACGAACTGTGAGCGCCCCCGGCAGCGACTGCCCCCCGCCAGCGACTGCGTCCCCCCCCCTACCTCCCCGCCGGGTTGCCCGCGTCCCGGTCGATCCCGAACTCCGCCATCGCGCGCACCGCCGTGGTCGGCGCGATCTGCTTCTCCCGCGCCAGCGCCGACAGCGTCGCCACCACCATCGACTCCGCGTCGATCTCGTAGAACCGCCGCAACGCCGCCCGCGTGTCGCTCCGCCCGTACCCGTCCGTCCCCAGGACCGTGTAGTCGCGCGGCACCCAACCCCGGATCATCCCCGGCACCGCCTTCATGTAGTCGCTCGACGCCACGATCGGCCCCTCCGTGTCCTTCAGCACCCGCGTCACGTACGGCACCCGCGGCTTCTGGTCCGGATGCAGCCGATTCCACCGGTCGCACTCCAGCCCGTCCCGACGCAGTTCACCGTAGCTCGTCGCGCTCCACACGTCCGCTCCCACGTCGTACTTCTCCGCCAGCATCTCCTGCGCCTTGAGCGCCAAGGGCAGGATCGGACCGCTGCCGATGAGCTGCGCCCGATACCGCCCCGGCTTCGGCGCCGGCCGATAGCGATAGAGCCCGCGCAAGATCCCCTCGCGCACGTGCTCGCCTTCCGGCATCGGGGGCATCACGTAGTTCTCGTTGTAGACCGTGATGTAGAAGAAGACGTCCTCGCCCGCCCCGCCCCACATCCGCCGCATGCCCTCCTGGATGATCACCGACAGCTCGTACGCGAAGCCCGCGTCGTAGCAGACGCAGCTCGGATGCGTCGACGCCAGGAGCGGCGAATGCCCGTCCTGGTGCTGCAACCCCTCGCCGTTCAGCGTCGTCCGGCCCGCGGTGGCGCCCATCAGGAACCCGCGCCCGCGCGCGTCCCCGAACGCCCAGATCAGGTCGCTCACCCGCTGGAAGCCGAACATCGAATAGAAAATGAAGAACGGAATCATCGGCTGCCGGTGCGTCGCATAGGCCGTCCCCGCCGCCGTGAAGGTAGCCAGCGAGCCCGCCTCCGTGATCCCCTCCTCGATCAACTGCCCATCCTTCCCCTCGGTGTAGGACAGGAGCGCCTTGGCGTCGATCGGCGTGTACTTCTGGCCCATCGCGGCGTAGATCTTGAACTCGCGGAACATCGCCTCCATGCCGAAGGTCCGCCCCTCGTCCGGGATGATCGGGACCACCCGCCGGCCGAATTCCTTGTGCTTCGCCAGCTTGCGCAGCAGGCCCACGAAGGCCATGGTGGTCGAGACCGGCGTGGCGCCCGAGCCCTTGCTGAACTCCGCATACACGTCGGGCTCGGGCAGGTCGATGGCTACGGGAATCACCTTGCGCACCGGAATGCCGCCGCCGAGGGCCTTGCGCCGCTCCAGCAGGTACTGGATCTCGTCGCTGTCCGGGCCCGGATGGAAATAGGGCGGATCGGCGAGCTGCGCGTCCGGGATCGGCAGCTCCAGGCGGTCGCGGAAGGTCTTGAGCTCGTCCTCGGTGACCTTCTTGGCCTGGTGGGCGACGTTGCGCCCCTCGATCTTGTCGCCCAGGGCCCAGCCCTTGACCGTCTTGGCGAGGACGACCGTCGGCCCGCCCGTGTGCTCGGTGGCGGCGCGGAAGGCGGCGTAGACCTTGTTGATGTCGTGGCCGCCGCGGCGCAGACGCTCAAGCTGAATGTCGGTGTAATCCTCGACCAGCTTGCCGAGCCGCGGATCGGGTCCGAAAAACTCCTCGCGAATGACCGCGCCGGGCGCGGCCTCGAACCGCTGATAGCTGCCGTCCAGCGTCTCGTTCATCTTCTCGACCAGTACGCCGTCCACGTCGCGCGCCAGCAGCTTGTCCCACTCGTTCGCCCAGATCAGCTTGATGACGTTCCAGCCGGCGCCGCGGAAGACCGACTCGAGTTCCTGGATGATCTTGCCGTTGCCGCGCACCGGCCCGTCGAGCCGCTGCAGGTTGCAGTTGACGACGAAGACCAGGTTGTCCAGGCCCTCGCGCGCCGCCAGCGAAAGCGCGCCCAGCGTTTCCGGCTCGTCGGTCTCGCCGTCGCCGACGAAGGCCCAGACCTTGGAACGGGAGGTGTTCGCGATGCCGCGCGCGTGGAGGTAGCGGTTGAAGCGCGCCTGGTAGATGGCGTTGATCGGGCCGAGGCCCATCGAGACCGTCGGAAACTCCCAGAAGGTCGGCATCAGGCGCGGATGGGGATAGCTGGAGAGCCCCTTGCCGCCGACCTCGCGGCGGAAGTGCTCGAGCTCCGCCTCCGAGATCCGCCCTTCGAGGAAGGCTCGGGCGTATACCCCAGGCGAAGAGTGGCCCTGGAAGAAGATGTGGTCGCCGGTCGAGTCGCCGTCCTTGCCCTGGAAGAAGTGGTTGAAGCCGACTTCGTAGAGGGTGGCGCAGGAGGCGTAGGTGGCGAGGTGGCCGCCGAGGCCGGGATAGTGCTTGTTGCCGCGGATGACCATGACGGCGGCGTTCCAGCGGATCAGCCGGCGCAGGCGCAGCTCCAGCTTGGCGTCGCCGGGGTAGGGCGGCTCCTGCTCCGGGGAGATGGTATTGATGTAGCGCGTCTGGGTGGTCGGCGGCAGGCCGAGCGCGAGCATGCGCGCGCGCTTGAGCAGCTTGTAGAGCACGAACTGGCCGCGCGTGCGGCCCTTGTGTTCGACCAGGGCGTCGAGCGACTCCATCCACTCCTTGGTCTCGCTCGGGTCGGCATCCGGGAGCTGATGCTTGAATTCGTCGAAGATCATGGACGTGCTTTCTCGGCGAAAAGGGTGCGGCGGCGGTCGGCGCGGCACGGCGCGCGGGGCGGAACATTCTAGCGCAGGCCGGGCGGGAGGGAAAGAAAGAACGCCGGCCACCGGCGGCCGACCCCGGCCGACCACGTCGAACGGCGTCGAACGGCGTTCAACGGCGTTTAGCGACGTTTAACGGCGTCTAACGACGTTCAAGGTCGTTGAACGGAGTCGCCCCCCCCGCATGATTGCGTTTATCAATGGATGATCGGCTTCCCTCACCACCGGGAAACGAAGTTGAACGACCTTAAACGACGTCAAACGACGTTAAACGCCGTTGAACGCCGTCCGGCGTTAGCGCTTGCCTTCCCACAGCGACGCGAACTCCTCGCGGAACCGGCCGAGGGTCTCGGCGTCGCGGATGATGAGCAGGTTCTCGCGGTTCTTCTCCTCGGCGCGGTCGCTCCAGTTGTAGGAGCCGGTCGCGAGCACGGCGTGGTCGAAGATCGCGAACTTGTTGTGCATGTAGCCGCCCTTGATCCCGGAGGTGACCGTGACCTCGATCCCGGCCTTTTTCAGGGAATCCACGTCGCTGCTGGACTGGCCTGCCTGCACCTTGTCGCAGATCACGCGGATCGCACAGCCGCGCTTTTTCGCCGCCGTCAGCGCCTGCGCGATCTCCTCGCTTGAGATGTTGTAAACGCAGATGTCGAGCGTGCTCCGGGCCGCGGCGATCTCGCGCAGCAGCCGCTCGCGCGCACCGCCTTTCGGCGAAAAAAAGACTTCGATGCCGGACCCGGCGGGAGCTCCGAGGACCGGCGCCGGGGAAGGACCGCCGGGGGCCGGCGCCGGCGCGGGGGTGGCGACTCCTGCGACGGTGGCGGCGCGGGACGCATCGGCGGGACGCGGCTCCGGTGTGCGCAGCAGGCCGAAGGCGCCGAAGGAGAGGCCGGCCACGGTGGCGAGGGCGGCGCCCGCGGCCAGCCAACGCGGGACGAGTACGCCGCCGCGCGGCGCTCCGGCGGCAGTGCCCTGGGCGGGGGAGGCCGCGCCGGGTCGCGCCGAACGCACGCCTG
>JACRIP010000588.1 GCA_016220045.1 Planctomycetota bacterium | reverse complement strand
GGGCCAAGCACCGTAGATCGGCCATCCGGCTCGTTTGTAGTTCCGCCTTCAGGCGGAACGATGGGCCAATTGCGCTCCGTCTTCGGCGTACGCTCCGCCTGAAGGCGGAACTACGAACGGACGGGCCTTGCGAGCAGCATTGCTCGGCATGGCGACCCTGCTTGCCCGATCGCGATTAGCGTTGTAGTGCTAGGCATGGCGCCGGGTGAATTCGGAAGACCAGGGAGAGTCCTCACGCACTCCGGCCCAGTGCAACGCTCCGGCCCCGGGCTCCTGGCCGCGGCGGAACCCCGCGACCTGGAGGACATCCGCGCGCTGGAGGAGATCGCCCGTCTGCGCAAAGGACCACATGCCGACCCCACCTGACGGGCGCGATGCCGCGCCGGCACCTCCGCTTGCGCCCGCTCCCCCGCCGCCCGACGGTTGGGAGCAGGACCGACGCGACAAGCAGGTGCTGTGGCTCTCCGCGACCCCCTCCCAACGCCTCCGCTGGCTGGAGGAAATGATCCGCTTCGCCTGGCGGTCCGGCGCCCTCCCACGTCCGCCCGAGCCGCCGACGGGCGTCCCGCCGCTCGCGGCGAGCCCCACGCCCGAACTCACTCCCCATCCAGATCCCGATCCCCCGACCCGGTCGGCCACGTGACCGGATTCGCCCGCGCCGCCACGCCCCCCGGCAGCCGTACGGCGTAGTCCGACCAGCGGCGATCCGCCTCCGGGAAATCGGTGCTCACGAGCTGCGCCCCGCTCGCGAAGGCCCGCTCCCGCCGCGCCCCGTCCCCGGCGCGCGCCTCCCGCGTCGCCTCGTCCGCTCGCGTCCGCACCAGGAAACCCGCCGCCACCAGCGCGCGAATCTCGTCGAACGCCGCAACCGGATCGTTGCGCTTGATCCACGCCGCCGCCGGATGGTCGCGCGCCACCGTCACGAAACACAGCCGCCCGGCCAACGTCGCGCTCGCCGCCAGGTACGCGGCACGCGCCGCGCCCTCGTCGTCGAGCAGCAGCACGATCTTCCCGCGCGCCGCCTCCAGCCCCGGCCACCCGCGCCCCTCCACCGCCGCGCGCAGCGTCGGCGCCGTCCCGCGCACGTCGTCAGGCGTCAGCAGCCGGTCGCGCGGCAGCACCGCCAAGACCTCCGCTTCGAGGGTCGCCAGCGCCGCCCCGTCCCAGGCGGGCGGCCGCGTCAACGGCCAGTAGGACTCGAACTTCGGCTCCAGCAGCAGGAAGACCGGCACGTGCCGCGGATGCGCGGCCGACCACGCGCGCACTTCCGCCAGCGCATCGTGCAGGGTAAGCGCCGTAGTCCGGAAGTCGAAGTCCGGGCTGTGCAGGATCTTGATGCCGGGCGCGCGCAGGCGCTGCTCCGGGTCGTGCGGCGGGACGTCGGCGCCCGCGCGCGCGGCCCGGCGCAAGGCCATGGGCCGGGCATAGCGTCCGCCGGCCGGATCGAGGTAAAGGTCGAATTCGAGCTGCCGCATGCCCAGGCGCTCGAGCTGCTCGCGGATCGGGCGATGCGTGTATTCAATGGCCGGCGCTTCGGCGGGTGCCGCGGCCTGGATCAGCCGCGCGGCCACCGCATCGGGGGCGACGTGATAGGAATTGTGCGTGCCGACCACCTGGAGCTGGTCGAGGCGGGGGCCCGGCGGCGCGGCCCCGGCGGGGGCGCTCCCGACGCGCGCGAAGAGCAGGAGCGCGCAGGTTGCGGCCGTGAGCGCGGCCGGCGCGGCGGCGCGCCTCACGCCAGGTCCACCAGCTCGACCCCCAGGATCGACTCCTTGCGCGCCGCAAGTTCCGCCACCGCCGCCGGGCTCGGTCGCCGCTCCAGCTCGAGCTTCGCGCACGCCGCCACCGCCCCCTCGAAGATGATGTTCTCCACGCGCTGCACGTTGATCGACTCCGAGCGCAAGAGCTCGAGCACGCCGGCCAGCACGCCCACCTTGTCGAAGTGCCGCACCACGAGCTGGCAGCGCGCCGCCGTCTTGCGCGCCAGGTTCACGCAGTTCTCCGCGTGCCCCTCCTGCAGAAAGACCCGGACGATCCGCACGGCCTCGGCGGCGATCGCGTCCTGGGCCTCCTCGGTGGAAGCCCCGATGTGGGGCGTGCCCGCGAAGACCGGCGCCGCGGCCGCCGCGGGCACGAAGTTCGCCGTCCCCTCCGCGGGCTCGCCCGCGAACACGTCGAGGCCGAGCCGTAGTTTTTTTTCGCGCGCCGCCGCGAGCAGGGCGGCCTCGTCCACGATTTCGCCGCGCGCGGTATTGATCACGATCGCGCCGGCGGGGAGGGCCGCGATCAGCTCGGGGCCGACCAGGCCCCGGGTCTCGGGCGCGAGCGCGAGATGGATGGTGAGCGCGTCCGCCTCGCGGGCGACCTCGAGCGGGGTCGCGCGCCGCTCCACGCCGAGCCCCTTCGCCGCGGCGTCGGTCAGTCCGCGCGACCAGGCCAGGACGCGCATCTCCAGCGCCTGCGCCCGCGCGATCACCAGCCGGCCGATCTCCCCGGTCCCGAGCACCCCGAGCGTCCGGCCCTTGAGCCCGCGCGCCTTCGAGTACTCGCTCTTGTTCCACGCTCCCGCCTTGAGCTCGGCGGTCGCGTCGGCGATGCGCCGATCGAGGGCGATCAGGAGCCCGATCGCCAGCTCCGCGACCGCGGCCGCGTTCTTGCCCGGGCAGTTAGTGACGAAGACCCCGCGCTCCGAGGCCGCCGCCACGTCGATCGTGTTCACGCCCGCGCCCGCGCGCACGATGAGCGCGAGCCGCGCCGCCTTCTCGATCACCGCGCGCGGGACCTTGCGCGAGCGCACGATCACGATCTGCGCCGTGGCCGCCGCGCTTGCGAACTCCTCCGGCGACGCCTTGGGCGTGTAGACTACGTCCAGGCCGAGAGCCTGCAAGCCGGCGAGGCCGGTCTCCGGGAAGGCATCGGCCACGAGCGCACGCATGAAGGTCTCCCTTCGAGGTCGAACGGAACCATAGGGCGGGCATGACCCGCAACCCAAGCGCAAGCGCAGGTCTGGCGGTGCTTCGATTGGGCGATTTGGCGATTGTGTGATTGGGCGATTACGGAGCCGACGCGGTAGCGTTGTCCCGCCAAGGCGACCGCCGAAAAGCTTGTCGGAAAAACAAGCTTTGCCACAGCTGTGGCACAGAGACATAGGTCGGGCGGTTCCCGAAACCCAAGCGATCGCCGCGCGACGCCGCGATTGGGTGATCTGGCGATTACTGCCGAGGCAGCAACCACCCGGAGTCCTGCCGGAGAAGAGAGGGTTGCCACTGCCGGAACACAGAGTGGTGTCGCGCCCGTCCCGGGACAACAGGTGTTCACCGTATGGCTGCCGGCGCGCCGCGAAGCAGCGCGTCGTGCACGCGCTCCAGGAAAAGCCCGAAGCCGAACCAGAGCGGGGCGTAGCCCCAGTTGATGCGGCCGTGCAGATGCCAGCGCGCACCCGAGTAGTCCCAGGGTGGTCGCCCGACCAGGCGCTCGATCCCCCACGAAGTCGCGTATTCGACGGCCCAGATCGCGGCGATCCAAATCAGCGCGCGCACCCACCAGGGCGCACGCCGCAGCGCGTCGTGCGCGGGCTCGAAGAGCGCCACGCACGCGCCGTAAATCGGGAACATCCACAGGCTGCTGAAGCCGCGCAGGCGCAGGTCTACAGGCCGGACCTCCCAGGCGTTCGCCACCGCGGTCCAGAGGACTTCGGCGCCCCACCCGAGCAGACCGTAGCAGACGAAGCGCAAGGCGATTTCGGCCGGGGGGCCCTTCACGATCCGGCGCCCTCGGCCGGCGCGCCGCCCGGGCAGCCCGCGGGCGCGCCCAGCCGCTCTTCCATGCAGCGCAGCGAGTCGAGCACCATGCGGTCGCCCGGGCAGGCGTAGAGGATCGCGCGCAGGCATTCGACGCCCTCGCGCAGCCGGCCGACCTTGTCGAGCGTCATGCCGCGCCGCAGCAGGAGCGCGGCGTCGAAGGCGCCGGGCGGGAGCAGGGCGAGGGCGCGGTCGTAGCAGGCGAGCGCGCGCTCGGGTTCGCCGAGCTCGAGGGCGACGTCCCCGGCGAGCCGGACCGCGGGCTCGAGTTCGGGCGCGCGGGCAAGCGCCGCGTCCACGGCCTCCCGCGCCGCCGCCGGCCGATTGGCCTCGAACTCGGCCGCGGCGAGATTGTACCAGGCGCCGAGGTGGTCGGGCTCGCGCGCGAGCACGCGCCGGTACTCGGCGACGGCTTCGCCGTGCCGCCCGAGCTTGCGCAGCACGATGCCGCGGTCCACGCGCGCCCCGGCGTCGCCGGGCGCGGCGGCGAGCGCGCGGTCGAGGGCCGCGAGCGACTCAGGGAAACGCCCGAGCTGCGCCAGGGCCAGCCCGCGGGCGCGTTCGGCCCGCCGCGGCTCGAGCCCGCCCGCGCCGGCCGCGACCGCGAGGCAGGCCAGGGCCTCTTCCGCGAAACCCACGCGCCGCAAGAGGTCGATCCTGGTCTCCCAGGCGTCGGCGTCGCCGGGGTCCGCCGCGAGCGCGAGGTCGAGGGTGAAAAGCGCGCCGCGCACTTCGCCGCGCTCGATCAGCGCGTGCGCCCATGCCCGGGCGCCCGCGGCGCCGGAGGCGGCGAGTTCGGCCGGCTCCCGTTCGAGGGCGGCCGCGAGCCCCGCCGGATCGAGCCCGCACCCGGGGCAGGTCTCGCCCAGGGAAACACCTGATGCTCCGCAACCCAGGCAGGCGCCGGGGTCGGGTCGCGGCCCGGGCCGGGGCGCGAAGGTCTCGAGCGCGACGGCGCCGCAGTGCGGGCAGCGGCGCGCCACGCCCAGGATCGGCCCCTCCTCCCAGCGGGTGGCGCCGACATAGGCGAGCGCGGTCTCGCGCCCGGCACGGGCGCAGTCGGGACAGAAGTGGCGAATCGGCGCTCTCCGATCGATTGGAACCCTACTGGACAACTTCCTGATGCCGAATCCTGATCCCGCCGAGGGACAGACCATGGCGGGCGACGTTCAAGCGTTTGGGCGTTCAGACGTTGTGTTCTGTTGGAAGCGCGGATCCCGCGGGAACACT
>JACRIP010000587.1 GCA_016220045.1 Planctomycetota bacterium | reverse complement strand
TACTCGAACGCCCAGTGCATTCGAGTACGAGTACGAGTACGAGATACGAGTACGACGGAGGCCACGCTTGCGAGGTGGGCGACCAGTACGGCCGAGATGCAAGAGCGGACATGCACCCGCACGACCCCGCCACGTTGACACCCCCCTCCCCCCGTGCTATCCTGCCGCGCACCGAGTCCGATAAGCGCGAAGCCGCTACGACCACCCGCTCGCCTGCCAGGGGGGATCGCATCCCATGAAGCACGCCGATTTCGTCCACCTCCACCTCCACTCGCATTACTCGCTGCTCGACGGCGCCGCGCGCATCGACGACATCGTCAAGACCGTCAAACACCACGGCATGCCCGCCGTCGCCGTCACCGACCACGGCAACCTGTTCGGCGCGCTCGAGTTCTACCAGAAGGCCCTCAAGGAAGGCGTCAAGCCGATCCTCGGCTACGAGGCCTACCTCGCCCCCGGCAAACGCACCGACCGCAAGGGCTCCACCGACGAAGGCGCCTACCACCACCTCACCCTCCTCGTGCGCAACGAGAAGGGCTACCACAACCTGCTCAAGCTCGCCACCGCCGCCTACCAGGAAGGCTTCTACTACAAGCCCCGCATCGACAAGGAACTCCTCGCCGCCCACAGCGACGGACTCCTCGCCCTCTCCGGCTGCCTGAACGGCGAATTCGCCAAAGCCCTCTCCGGCGACGACGAGGCCCGCGCCGCCCGCATCGCCGACGAGTTCCGCGCCATCTTCGGCAAGGACAACTGGTTCCTCGAGGTCCAGAACCACGAGCTCGCCGAGCAGCATAAGGTGACTCCCGGAACCATCAAGCTGGGCAAGGACCTCGGCATCCCCGTCGTCGCCACCAACGACTCCCACTACGTCAAGAAGGACGACGCCGAGGCCCAGGACGCCTTCCTCTGCGTTTCCACCGGCAAGAACGTCAGCGACACCAACCGCCTCAAGTTCGGCTCCAACGAGTTCTACATCAAGTCCGCCGACGAGATGAAGCTCGCCTTCCGGGAATTGCCCGAGGCCGTGACCAATACCCTCCTGGTCGCCGAGCGCTGCAACCTCGAGATGAAGTTCGGCGAAATGCACCTGCCGCGCTTCGAGACGCCGGGCGGCATGCCGCCGCACCAGTACCTGACCGACCTGTGCAAGGAAGGCGTGCGCCGCCGCTACCCCGAGCCCCCCGACTCGACCTGGAAGCGCCTGGAGTTCGAGCTCGGCGTCATCGAAAAGATGGGCTTCTCCAGTTACTTCCTGATCGTGTGGGACTTCATCCGGTATGGGAGGGAGAACGGCATCCCGGTCGGACCCGGGCGCGGCTCGGCCGCCGGCTCGCTGGTCGCCTACTCGCTCGGCATCACCAACCTCTGCCCGCTCAGGTACGACCTCCTGTTCGAGCGCTTCCTCAACCCCGGGCGCAAGGAGATGCCGGATATCGACATCGACTTCTGCCAGGAGAAGCGCGAGCGCGTGATCCAGTACGTGCGCGAGAAGTACGGCGCCGACCGGGTCTCGCAGATCATCACCTTCCAGACGCTCAAGGCGCGCGCCGTGGTGCGGGACGTCGGGCGCGTGCTCGGCATTCCGCTCGCGGAGGTCGATCGGATTGCCAAAAAGATCCCGGCGGCGCTCGACATGACGATCGCCAAGGCGCTCAAGGACGAGAAGGACCTGGCGAAGCTGGCGGAGGAGAACCCGCAGATCAAGAAGCTGTTCGACATCTCGCACCGGCTGGAAGGGCTGTGCCGGTCGGCGTCGAAGCACGCGGCGGGCGTGGTGATCGCGGACCGGCCGCTGACGGAGATCGTGCCGCTCTACGTGGCGGACGGCACGGTGGCGACCCAGTACGGGATGGAGACGCTGGGGCAGCTCGGGCTCCTGAAGATGGACTTCCTGGGGCTCAACACGCTGACGATCCTGGCGCGGGCGGTGGAGCTGGTGCGGGAGACGCGCGGCATCGAGGTCGATCTGGACAAGATTCCGCTCGACGACAAGCTGACGTACACGATGCTGGCGGCGGGCGAATCGGCGGCGGTATTCCAGCTCGAATCGGGCGGGATGCGCGACCTGCTGATGAAGATGAAGCCGAACTGCTTCGAGGACATCATCGCGGTGCTGGCGCTCTTCCGGCCGGGCCCGCTGGGGAGCGGCATGGTGGACACCTACGTGCGCTGCAAGCACGGCACGGAGAAGCTCCAGTTCCTGCACCCGATGCTGGAGCCGATCCTCAAGGAGACCAACGGCGTCATCCTCTACCAGGAACAGGTCATGCGCATCGCCAACGTGCTGGCGGGCTTCTCGCTGACGGAAGCCGACGCGCTGCGCAAGGCGATGGGCAAAAAAAAGAAGGAGATCCTGGACAAGTACAAGGACCAGTTCGTGAGCGGGTGCGCGAAGAACCACATCAAGGAAACGGTGGCGACGCCGATCTGGGAGCAGATGGAGTACTTCGCGGGGTACGGCTTCAACAAGTCGCACTCGGCGGCGTACGCGCTCGTGACCTACCAGAACGCGTTCATGAAGGCGAACTACCCGACCGAGCTGATGGCGGCGTACATGTCCTGCGAAATGGGGAAGACGGAGAAGATCGTCGAGTACATGGACGAGTGCCGGCGGCTGACGATTCCGGTGCTGCCGCCGGACGTGAACGAGAGCGCGCGCGACTTCGCGGTCGGGACCGGCAAGATCCGCTTCGGGCTGGGTGCGGTGAAGGGTGTAGGCGACCGTTCGATCTCGGCGATCGTGACGTCGCGGAAGAAGGTGGGGCGGTTCACGTCGCTCTATCATTTCTGCGAGGAAACGGATCTGAAGAGCATGGACCGGGGGGTGCTGGAGAGTCTGGTGAAGTGCGGGGCGTTCGACTCGGTGGGTGCGCGGCGGGCGCAGCTCGCGGCGGCGCTGGAGAGCGCGATCGAGTTCGGGGGGCGGGAGCAGGAGGACCGGCGGGTGGGCCAGGCGAGCCTGTTCGGGGGTTTCGGCGGCGGTGGAGGGGGCGGCGGCGGCGGGGGGACGGCGACGAAGGCGCAGGCGGGCACCGGCGCGGCCGTGGACTATCCGCCGCTGCCGAACGTGCCGGACTGGCCGGAGGACCAGCAGCTCCAGTACGAGAAGGACGCGCTGGGCTTCTACGTCACCGGGCATCCGCTGGCGAAGCACGCGGACACGCTCAAGCTCTTCAGCACCGTGCTGCTACGGGATCTGCCGGACATGGCGGACAAGTACAAGGGGCGGGAGCAGGACGGCTTCGACGTGACGATCGGCGGGATGATGACGGCGGTGCAGGCGACGATCATCAAGAACGGGCCGAGCAAGGGGCAGAAGATGTACAAGTTCAAGCTGCGCTCGCTCGACGGCCAGATCGAGGGGGTGATCTTCCCGAAGCAGGTGGAGCAGATGAAGGAGTTCATGGTCGAGAACAACATCGGCTTCATCAAGGGGAAGATCGATTTCCGGCGGGAGGAGCCGAGCCTGCGGGTGAACGAGTTCATCGGGATCGAGAAGGCGCGGGAGGTCTTGACGGCGACGCTGACGATCGCGATCAAGGCAGCGGGGCTGGAAGAGGCGGAGCTGGAGGCGCTGAAGCGGGTGATCATGGAGCATCCGGGCCCGTGCAGCGTGCTCTTGGAGATCAAGCTGGCGACGGGGCCGCGGGTGCTCTTGCGCACGGGGTCGAAGTACCTGGTAGCGCCGGGCGAGACCTTCGTAGCGGCGGTCGAAGGGCTGTTCGGGCACGGATGCATGAGGTTTGCGCGGAAGTGAGGGGGGAGGAGAATCGTAGAATGCAGATTGAAGATTGTAGAATGATCCTCTGCTGCAGCGGCGGCGTACGGGGCGATGGTAGACTGCTGCCTGACTTTTGAAGTGCACAAGAGCACGTCCGCCTGCAGTACCGCCCGTTAGCACTACACTGCGAATCGCCGCCCCAGGCAGACCGACCGTCCACGGTGCCAAGCACCGCAGATCGGCCATCCGGCTCGTTTGTAGGTCCGGATTCAGAGGCTGTCGCAAAAGTCTCGCGCCGGGCCCACCGCGCGGCACCTCACGAAAACCGTCCTGTCGGGCGGCCCTTGTGGCCGCCCCATCGTGGCAGCCCCAGCATCGGTTGCCGAGCATCCCACCATGGGGCGGGCACAAGGCCCGCCCCTACAAGACCGAGGGTTCTGCGAGGTCCCCCGCCCATCTCGGCCCCTTTTGCGACACCCTCTTCTGGCGGAACGATGGGCCCATTGCGATTCGTCCTTGGCGTAGGCTCCGCCTGAAGAGGCGGTCGCAAAAGGCAGCGATCCGTGGCCCTTCGGTGCAGGCCGGAAGGGCTGCACCACAATTGCCGGAGACCTGTCGAACCATCTTCGAAGCGCTCGAAACCCTTGTGGCGCAGGCCTTCCGGCCTGCGCCGTGGGATTTCCGGCGCCGGAGTCTCGCGGGGGCGGCCCGATCCCCGCCACCGACCGACGCGCTTCCGACCCTGCCTGGATCCGCCCCGGAACGCCGCTCCAGTCACTCCAATTCGCCTGGGTGAGCCAGGCTGCCCGGGAGAATTAATCTACATTCTTCAATCTACATTCTACAATTCGTCATCTCCCCCCTGAGGCTGCGCTCGTCTCATGCTGCTCCGCACCCTTACCGTCGGCCCGCTCGCCGCCAACTGCTACCTGCTCGGCTGCAAGCGCTCCGGGCAGATGATGGTCATCGATCCTGGGGCGGAGGGGGAACGCATTGCCGCCGTGCTGCGCGCGAACGGCTGGACTGCCGGGATTATCGTCAACACGCACGGGCATGTGGACCACATCGGGGGCAACGCGGCCTTGCGCGCGGCCTTTCCGGAAGCGCAGATCGCGGTGCACCCGGCGGATGCGGCGATGTTGACCGATGCGCGCGCGAACCTGTCCGAGCTGTTCGGCGCGCCGGTCCTGTCGCCGCCGGCGCAGGTGCTGCTGGAGGACGGGCAGCGCTTCCAGGTCGGCGGGCTCAAGATCACGGTGATCCACACGCCGGGCCACACGCCCGGCCACGTCAGCCTGTTCGCCGAGTGCTGCGACGACGCGAAGGAACCGCGGGCGCTCTTCGGCGGGGATACGCTCTTCGCCCGAGGCGTGGGCCGGACCGATTTCCCGGGCGGGTCGAGCCGCGACCTGGCGCGCTCGATCGCGGAGCGCATCCTGCCGCTCGGGGACGACGTGGAGCTCTACCCGGGGCACGGCCCGCCGACGACCATCGGGGTGGAGCGGGAGGGCAACCCGTTCCTGCGCGGGCGGCGGCCGTGAGGGTGGTGGGAAACCCTCCGGCTGAGGCCGAGGCGGTCTCGCGCGCGGAGATGCAGGCGATCGACCGCGCCGCGACCGAGCGCTTCGGCGTGCCGTCGCTGCTCCTGATGGAGAATGCGGGAAGCGCCATCGCACGCTGGACGGCCGTGCTGGAGACGGAGGCTGAGCCGCTCGGCCACCCGGTCCTGAAGGTGCTGGTCGTCTGCGGCCGCGGCAACAACGGCGGCGACGGGTTTGTGGTTGCGCGCCACCTGGCGGCGTTCGGTCTGCCCGTGGATCTGCTCGTGCTGGCGCCGCGGGTCGAGGTCGACCTGCCGGGCGACGCGGGGACGAACTTCCGGATCGTCGAGCGGCTCGGCATCCCCATGCGGCACGCCGATCCCGCCGCCCCCGCCGCCGCGGAAGCGCTGATTGACGGCGCGGGCCTGATCGTGGATGCGATTTTCGGCACCGGGCTGACGCGGCCGGTGACCGGGATCGCCGCCGCGATGATCGACCGGATCAACCGGCGGGCCGCGGCCGGAGTCCAGGTTATCGCCGTAGACATCCCTTCCGGCCTGGACTGCGACACCGGAGAGGTGTTGGGCGTGGCGGTGAGAGCGACCGCGACCATGACCGTCGCCGCGCCGAAACTCGGTCTCTTTCGCGGCGCTGGCCCGCGGCATGTCGGCACGTTGCACGTGGTGGACTTCGGGTGCCCGATCGTGCCGTTGCTGTTCCTGGTGCGTAGCCGCACTCCTCCAGCCGGAAGTGCCTCCGGCCCGGAGGGCGGCGCGGCGGGCCGAGCCGAGCGCCCGCCGCGGACCTGAAGCGGCAGGCCACACCGGGGCGGACACAGGGGTCCGCCCCTACGGCCGTCGGACTAGACCCGCCCTGCGGCCCGGTCAAGGGTCTCGCCGCCGGTCCGCGAGTTCCGCCGGCCGACGAGATTCCCCTGATGCCCGGCAGGATCGCAGGCCGCCGAACACACCTCCAACGACAAGGGGGCCCAACCCATGGCGAAAAAACTCCTCCTGCTCTCCGCCTCCGCCGGCGCCGGCCACAACCGCGCCGCCGAGGCGATCCGCGACGCCGCCAAGGAGGCCCATCCGGACCTCGAGGTCGCCTACCACGACACGCTCCAGTTCACCAGCGAGGTCTTCCGGAAGTTCTACGCCAAGTCCTACCTCGTGACCGTCAACAAGGCGCCCGCGCTTTGGGGATACTTCTACGCCAAGGCCGACAAGTCGCCCCGCCACGGCCTGACCGGCCGGGCCATGGACGCGCTCGATATGCGCAACGCGCGGAAACTCGCCAACTACGTCCAGGAGTTCGCCCCCGACCATGTGGTGTGCACCCACTTCCTGCCCGCCGACCTGCTCCTCTCCAAGCGCGGCCGCCGCAAGTACGCCCAGCCGATCTCCGTGGTGGTCACCGACTACGACGTGCATATGTTCTGGGTGCATCCGGGCGTACACCGGTACTTCGTGGCCACCGACGAAGTCAAGTGGCAGCTCCAACGCAAGGGCGTGGAGCCGGAGCGCATCGCCGTGACCGGCATCCCGATCCATCCGGTCTTCACCGTAAAGCCCGAGCGGGTGGCGACGGCGACGAAGCTGGGCATCCGGGCGGACCTGCCGACCGTGCTGGTACTGTCGGGTGGATTCGGCGTCGGGCACATCGCGCAGGTAGTGGCGGACCTGGCGCGCCTGCCGTTTGCGATGCAGTTGGTGGTCATCGCGGGCAAAAACGAGAAGCTGCGCGAGGAACTCGTACTGGTGGACGTCCCGCGCGGGGTCACGAAGAAGGTGTTCGGGTTCGTGACCAACATCCAGGACTTCTATGCGACGGCGGACGTGGTGGTGACGAAGTCCGGGGGGCTGACGGTCTCGGAGTGTCTGGCGATGGGGGCGCCGATGGTGATTTTCGCGCCGATCCCGGGGCAGGAGGAGCGGAACTGCGACTACCTGCTGGAGCGAGGCGCGGCGCTGAAGGCGAAGGACCTGGCGACACTGGAGTGGAAGGTGCTCACGCTGCTCTCGGACCTCGAACTGCGCCGGCGAACGGCGGCGAACGCGGCCGGAGCGGCGCGGGCGCGCGCGGCGTTCGACGTGTTGCGGGGAGTCTTGGGGTAGCGAGGGCCACGAAGGCGGGGCGAAGGGCCACGAAGAAAGACGGGAACACGAAGGGCCACGAAGCGAGAACCACGAAGGGCCACGAAGTTCCTTTCTAATAGACGTAGCGTTGCCACTCCAGTCTTGCGCAACTGCCGAAGTTGATGAGCAAGCCAAGTCTACAGTTGGAAGCTCGAAGATAGTTGAGGAGCTGTGCTCGTTCGGCGGGCCCGAGATGATCGATCGCTTTCAGTTCGACGACGATGTTCGAGAAACACAGGAAGTCAGGACGGTACTCGCGTTCAAGGCGGTGGGCTTTGTACTCGATCGGCAGCCCCGGCTGGGGTGCAACGGGAACCCCGCGACTCTTCAACTCGATCGACATCGCCTCCTGGTACACCGCTTCCAGAAACCCCCACCCCAGGACCCGGTGAACTTCGATCGCAGCGCCCACGATCTGGTAGACTTCCTTCGCGGCGTAGACCTCCTCCGCTGTCAGCAACTTCGCCTGCTCCATTGGACGTCCTCCTTCGTGGCCCTTCGTGCTTCCCGCCTTCGTGGCCCTTGGTGTTCCCGTCTTTCTTCGTGGCGCTTCGCCCCGCCTTCGTGGCCCTTCCCCGGCGGGGGTGGCCCACCGGCCCCCCCCGCCGCCGCATCCGCCCGAATGCCTATTGTTCGCGCATCAGGAAGTCGGCGAGGTCGAAGGCCCGCCGATTGGCCATCCAGAGCTCCGGCGCTTCGCGCCGCGTCGGGCCGAAGAGCGTCAGCACCACCCAGGAACGCTCGCTCGACCGGATCAGCACCACCGCCTCACACTCCACGCCTTCCTTCGTGCAGGCGAAGACGCAGAACTTGCCCGGGCCGGGAAAGCGCGACGTCGGCAGCGTGTCACGCTCCGCCCGCAGGTCCTCGATCTCCGCGCCCGTCCGGCCCAACTTCTCCATCTCCTGGTAGAGCAGCACTTCTACGGTGTGGGACGGATTCTCCTCCCGGTCCAGCCCCGCGATCTCCAGCGTGCCGGCGTAGCGCGGATCGCCCGGCGCGGCGAGACGCAGCGGGACCGCGGTGGGCGCCTCCCCCGCCGCGGTCGCCCCGCGGCCCGGCGCCACCCGGAAGGAAGCCGGCACCGACGTCGACAGCCCAGCCACCCCCGGCACCGTCACCACCGTCAGCTCCTCCGCGTAGGGACGCGCCGTCGGATTCACCACGCCCGCGCGCGCCGCCACCTGTTCGAGCACCTCCCGCCGCGCCGCGTAGACCGCCTCCGGCGCCGAGATTTCCAGCAGGTACACGTACGCGCCGTCCTTGTACGCGCGCATCCGCGTCAGCGTCGGCCGCCCCCCCGGCCGCGTGCGACAGATCAGATCCATGCACGCGCTCCCGCCGAATCGCGGCGGCCCGCTACGGTCCAGAATCGCCATCTGCCGCGCTTCCGTCTCCCGCAGCATCACTTCGAAGAGCGCCACCTCCCGCTCCAACTGCGTCGCCCGCACCACCACGCTCACCCCCACGTCCGCCACGTCCGCTCCCCCGCGCGCACTCGCCAGCCGCTGCCACTTCGGGAAGGTCGGCCGCGGGTCGGCTTCCGACATCGTCCAGCTCCACTCCGCCGGCAGCTCCAGCCGCAGCGCCGGCGCCGCCGCCCCGAAGGGTGAACACCTGACCTCGCGCAGCCGCGCCTCCGCGCTCCACGCTTCCACCTCCCGCGGCGACGGCAGCCGCTCCGCCGCGTAGACCGAGGCCGGCAGCGGATTCCCCGCGCCGCCCCCGCCGCCTGCGACCCCCGCCCCCGCGCCGCCCGCCGCGGTGCC
>JACRIP010000586.1 GCA_016220045.1 Planctomycetota bacterium | reverse complement strand
TGCTGCGGTACTTCGGTGGCTTCGCCCGCGTTCTGGATGCCGCGCGCAAGGATCTGCTCGCCGTTCCTGCGGTCGGCGCCGCCGTCGCCGACGCCATTCTGGCCGCGCGCGCCGCGGCGGAGGCCCACCTGCCGGACCGGGCGGAGGAGCGCCTCGCCCTCTCCACGCCCGGCGAAGTCGCCGAGTACTGCCGCATGCGCCTCACGGATGCGCCGCACGAGGCGGTCGCGGCTCTCCTGCTCGACGCCAAGCAGCGGGTCGAGACCTTCGTCATTCTGCCGCAGGCGACGGGGGGACGATCCGCCGCCTTCGCCCAGGAGCTTGCGGCGTGCGCGCTGGCGGATCGGGCGACCGGAATCGTCCTGGCCCACAACCAGCCCAGCGGCAGCCCGGAACCCTCGGGCGATGACCTGGCCGTCACGCGCGAGCTGAAGCAGGCCGTCCGCGCGATCGGCGTGCAGTTGCTGGACCACCTGGTGATCAGCCGCGCCGGGGGATACTACAGCTTCGCGGAGGCCGGGCTGCTCTGAGGCAAGGGCGAGGTTCCGTGCGGCCCACATCCGAAGGCCCGGCTCCTGGACGACGCCCTGACCGACATCGGGTGGGACCAGTACTCCCGGGCGGAGGCCCAGGGATGGGTACCCGATCTTGAGCTGATCGTTGCCCACAAGTCAGGCTGCTGGAGGCCCTACACCCCAAGGTCCCGTCGTAGGGGCGGACCCCCGTGTCCGCCCTGGCGCCGCAACCAGGCTTGGCGGGCGGGGCGGACACAGGGGTCCGCCCCTACGACAACCGGGGATTGGTCCAGCCAGGACACTAGGCCCCGTCTCTCCGCGCCGCGCTCAGCCGGTGCGCGGCAGGTAGGGCGGGTGTCCAGCATGAGGTTGTGGGCAACGATCACGATCTTGAGGGGCAGAACAATCTCGCCCTTCTCCAGCCCTATGCTCGCTCCCCGGCGCACGCGGCCGCGCAACGCCGGTCGCTCAGCGTGCCCTTGACGCGCAGTAGTCCATAGGATACACTTTCGTGTACGAAATCCGGCAGACCGAAACCTACGGGCGCTGGTTTGACCGGGTGCGCGACCGCCAGGCTCGGGCACGGATTCTGGTCCGGGTCCGGCGGCTCTCGCTCGGCAACGCCGGCGACGTTCGCCCGGTCGGGAGCGGCGTTTCCGAGTTGCGCATCGATTACGCTGCCGGCTACCGCGTGTACTTCATCCCCCACGGCGTCGGACGGGTGGTGCTGCTGACCGGCGGGGACAAGCGCAGTCAGGCACGCGACATCGAGGTCGCGCTCCGGCTCGCGCGGAACCTCTAGCTCGGAGGGCGAGGAAATGGCCAAGACCAAGACCCGGCGGTGGGATCCCGCCGACCACCTGAAACGCGCAGCCGACATCGTGGACTACCTGGAGGCGGCGCTGGAAGAGGGCGATGCGGCGCTCGTGGCAGCGGCGCTCGGGGACATCGCACGCGCCAAGGGCATGACTACGGTCGCTCGTGAGGCCGGCCTCGGTCGAGAGAGTCTGTACAAGGCACTCTCCTTCGACGGGAACCCGGAGCTCTCTACCGTGCTTCGCGTCGTGCGCGCGCTGGGAATGCGGCTGCATGCGGTTCGTGCGGGGTAGCGTCTGCAGCGTCGCGATTCGCGAGGGCGTGCTCAAGAACCTCGAGTTCACCACCGAGCACCGCCGCGCGATCGGCGTGCAGTTGCTGGACCACCTGGTGATCAGCCGCGCCGGGGGATACTACAGCTTCTCGGAAGCGGGGCTGCTCTGACGCGGGGGCAGCGCTACAACGCTAATCGCGATCGGGCAAGCAGGGTCGCCCGGCCGAGGAATGCTGCTCGCAAGGCCCGCCCGTTCGTAGTTCCGCCTTCAGAGGCTGTCGTAGAATGTGCCGGAAGGGCGGAATCGGCGAACTGGCGGGGCGGACACTGGGGTCCGCCCCTACGCCAAACCACGGTTTTGGGTAGGGGCGGACCCCTGTGTCCGCCCCGGGGTGGCCCGGCCGGTGACTATTGCGGCAGCCTCTTCAGGCGGAGCCTACGCCGAAGACGCACCGCAATTGGCCCATCGTTCCGCCTGAAGGCGGAACTACAAACGAGCCGGATGGCCGATCTACGGTCCTTGGCACCAGGGACGGTCCGGCTGCATGGGGCGGCGATTGGCGTTGTAGTGGTAGGGTCCCCTACCTACGGCTCCCAGGTCTTGATGTACTCGTTCAAGAGCTCCCCGTCGTCCTTCAAGAGCGCCGTGACCAGCCCCAGGGCCTCGCCGTTCACCACGACCTCCTCCGGCCACACCTCGATCGTGTTCTTCGCCCACACGATCGTGCCCGCGCCCGTGACGTCCACCTCCACGTAGTCCACGCCGGTGTGCACCTGCCGCGCGCCCAGCCCCTCCCCCGCAAAGCGCACTTCGTCGATCGCGGCGCCGTCGAGGTAGATCACGTGCCCGGGCCCCGAAAAGTGAAGCTGCACGTGCTTGCGCATGTGCTCCCGCGTGCGGAACATGGTGCACGACGCAAGCCCGAGCGCGAGCGCCACCGCCGCCACCAGGAATCCCCACCCCGCCCCGCGCCCATCCCGCCGCACCCGATGCTCGCTCATTTCCCTCTCCTCGCGATGTCCGTCCGAAAGGTCGCGCCGGCGAAACTGATCTTCGCCGCCGCCTGATAGGCGCGGTCCCGCGCCTCCGCCAGATCCTTGCCGAGCGCGGTCACGCCCAGCACCCGCCCGCCGGTCGTCACCACCCGGCCGTCCCGCGCCCGCGCCGTCCCCGCATGAAAGACCCACACGTCGGGCGCCAGCACGGCGTCCGTCAGCCCTTCAATCGCCACGCCCTTCTCGGTCTTTCCCGGGTATCCACCTGAGGCCAACACGACGCACACCGCGGGCCGCGCGTCCCAGGTCACATCCACCTGGTCGAGCTTGCCCTCCAGGGTCGCTTCCATCAACGACACCAGGTCGCAGCGCATGCGCGTCAGCAGCACCTGCGCCTCGGGATCGCCGAAGCGCACGTTGAATTCGAGCACGCGCGGGCCGTTGCGCGTCAGCATCAGCCCGGCATACAGGATTCCCTTGAAGGGACGGTTCTCCACGCGCAGCGCATGGACGACCCGCACCAGGATGTCCTCTTCGATGATCCCGCGGGTGTGCGGGTCGAGCGCGGGCGCAGGCGAGAAGGCGCCCATGCCGCCCGTGTTCGGTCCGCGGTCGCCGTCCTCCAGCCGCTTGTGGTCCTGCGCCCCTTCGAGCATCAGGATGCTCTGCCCATCGGTGAAACACAGGACCGAGACCTCGGGGCCGACCAGGCACTCCTCGATGATGATGCGGTTGCCTGCGGCGCCGAAGACCTTCTCTTCCATCATGGCGCGGATCGCCGTTTCCGCCTCGGCGGGCGTGGCGCAGATGCTCACGCCCTTGCCCTGGGCGAGCCCGTCGGCCTTCACGACCAGCGGATAGGCCGCGGAGCGCAGGTAGGAGTAGGCGTCGCGCGCCTGCTGGAAGACCCTGAAGTCCGCGGTCGGAATCGCATGCCGGCGCAGCAGGTTCTTGCAGAAGACCTTGCTGCCCTCCAGCTCGGCCGCCTCCTTGTCGGGTCCGAAGACGCGGAAGCCGCCCTCGCGGAAGCGGTCGACGATCCCCGCGCAGAGCGGCGCTTCCGGCCCGACGACGGTGAGGTCGATGCGCTCCTTGCGGGCGAGCGTGAGCAGCCCTTCGACGTCGTCGGCCGGCGTTTCGACGCACTCCGCGAGCGCCGCGATGCCCGCGTTGCCCGGCGCGCAGAACAGGCGGTCCACGCGCGGCGACTGCCGCAGCTTCCAGGCGAGCGCATGCTCGCGCCCGCCTCCTCCGACCAGGAGAATCCTCATTTCGCTTCCTTCCCGGCGGACATCTTGAGCCACAGCCGCCACATTTCCATGCGCAGGCCGAAATCCATCCCGCTGATCGAGCGGAGGGCGGCGCGCAACGCGACGCGCTCGGCTTCGGCGACCTCGATCGGGTCGCCGGCGACGCCGACGACCGCGACGCCGCCGCTCGCGCTCGCGCGCCCGGTCCCGCCGGGTCCCGCGTGCTCCTCGCTCGTGGTCACGCTCGCGGTGCCGTGGATCAGGCGGCTGGGCCCCGGGCGAAACGTCGCCTCCAGCGCGTCCACCAGCGCGGCGGCCACCCGCCGATCCGGGAAATACCGGAGCGCCGCAGCGGCCGTCAGCCGCACGGGGTCCCGCCGATCGCGCAGGAATCCGACGAGCGCCGAAGCGGTCTCCGGGTCGTCGATCAGGCGCAGCGCCTCCCAGGCCATGTCGCGCAGCTCGGGCACGACGTCGGTCAGATAGCAGACCACCAGCCCGCGCGTCCCCGCACGCGCCTTCAATCGCCCCAGTTCCAGGACCGCGTAGCCGCGGACTTCGGGGTTGGCATGTCCGAGCACGGAGGCCAGGACGGGGATCTTCCGTTCCGGCGTCACCTGGTCCAGCGCCGCGAAGGCCTCTTCGCGCGCCGTGCGGTCCGCCGCGCCCGTCCGCAGCACGAGCGCGAGCACGCGGGCGCGGATCTGCTCCTCGAGCCCCTTCTGCGTCGCCAGCTCGTCGCGCAGCGCCTTCTCCTCGGGCGTGACCCATTCGGCGCCCGTCTTGACCTTGCCGTCGGCCTGCTGGGCGGCCTCCTCCTCCATCCACACGCCGTTCACCTGCACATGGCCGAGCGCCCGATGGGCACCCTCATGCTGCGGGTCGGCGACGAGGGTCGCCTTCAGCTCCTGTTCCGCCTCGCGCCAGAGCTCGCGCGCGCGGCACCAGCAGGCGAGTTCCCAGTGCCCGTTGCCGTCGTGCGCGTCGAGCGCCGCGGCGCGTCTCGGGTATTCCTCCCAGGACAAGGGTCCGGGCACGATCCGTTTCACGCGGCTCTTCGCGAGTTTCACGGAGCCCAGCCGGCCCTCGACGCGGATCTCGTCGCCCAGGTCGGTGACGCGCCCTTCGAGCAGTCCGCCGGTGGTGAGTTCGACGAGGTCGGCGCACGCCGCGCCCGCGCCGGCAACGCAGGCGATCCCCAGGGCGACCAGGGTGGCGGGCGCGGAGCGCATGGCGATCCCCGATGCGGTGGCAGCGGCGGGTACAGGATAGGGTATTCTAGCACCGCCTCCGCCCGCGTCAAGGAGGGCGCAAGCGCCACAATCCGTAGCTGGCGCATCCGACGCGACCGCGCAGCCCCAGGCCCCGGCCGCCCGGGCGACCCGCGCACCAACATCGCCCGGCACGCCACGAAAACCACGACGCTACTTTTTTCTTCTTGACGCCCCCCCCCCCCGTTCAGGTAAAGTCCTCCCCCTGCAATCGCCCGAGGCGGATCGGGCGCTGCTCATGGCCAGGGGGGGTGGGCCATCCTCGCACCTGGCGCGCGAGCGGATGCGAGGATTTCTCAGGCCGTCGATCGAGGGAGTGCCATGCTCCGCATGCCCGCGTTCCTTACCCACCTGCTTTCGGTCGTCCTCACCGCGCTGCTCCTGTGCACGCCCTGCGCGGCACAGGACCCGCCGGCTCCGAGCGAGCCGTGGCTGGCCATCGCCTCGCCTATGGATGGCGAGTGGGTGTCGACCCGCCGCCCGACGCTCTGGATCTTCTTCGACCCGGGCGACGCGCCGCTCGACCGCGCCAGTCTGCGCGTGTGGCTCGACGCGGGAACCAGCGCGGAAAGGGATGTGACCTACTTGGCCGTGGACGAGCCGGACGCCGTTACGATCGAGCTTCCGGAGGCCCTCGCCCTGACCGAGGGAGCGCACACGGCCGCTGCGGAGATCCGCGACGTGCAGGGCCGGCTGGCCGCGGCGACCGCCGCCTTCGCCGTCGACTCCCTGGCCCCGGTGTTCCAGGTAGTCGCGACCGACGTTCTGCGCAATCCCCAGGGCACGATCCGCGTGCCCTTCGAGGACGCCGCGCCCGGCCTGCTCCCGGGCAGCTTCCGCGCGGTTCTTGACCCGGAGACGCCGCAATCGCGGGACGTTAGCGGATTGGCGATTGCCGCTCCAGGCGAAATGCGCCTGTCCTTTGCCGGCAGCGCGGCGCTGGGCCAGGGGTTCCATGA
>JACRIP010000582.1 GCA_016220045.1 Planctomycetota bacterium | reverse complement strand
TCGGAATCGGCGGGGATGAGCGAAATGCTGGATGCGGGCTGCAAGTACCCGACTACCAGGTGCCTTCGGTTAACGGCTCTCACCGCGAGAGGGATCTCCACGCATTTGTGGTTCGAGCCGGGTTTGCATTTCTGCTGGCTTGGAGCGTGGTTGCGGCGTGGGCCAAACAGCGCGCGGTGGGTCAGGAAAACCGACCTGAGCAGTGCCGTACGCGCCGCCTTGCCATCACCCTACTGGATCGCGCATCCAGGGCGAGTTGCGCCGAGTTGGTGGCTCGAATGCATGAGTTGGAGCACACGTATCCTCTCCGACTTAAGCCCCCTTTTGAAGCCGGCGACCCACGTATGGATGAATTCGAGAGCAACTGGGATAACGAGTGCCAACTCATCTTTCAGGAAGTTACGACGCGCCGAAAGGAAGCGGCATTGGAGTTCCTGTTCTCGCTTTACTTTGAGGAGCAAGATCCGCACGTCGTTGGGACCTTGGGAAGTTACATCGCATCGACAATGGACAACTGGAGTATAGATGAAGGAGTACACGTTTCCATGGAGGATTACAAGAACCCCTCCCGCAGATCGATCGCAGAGTGGGACGCGGTGTGGCTTGCTCAGGTGAGTCCAACTCCTGCAGCACCCGATCCCCGCCCAAGAATCCTCGAGCTTGTTGGGCGCCTTGAGGGTCTCCTGTCCCAGTATCCGGCCCTCGCTCGGGTCCATTGGGGAACACCGGTGGGCGAGTCGCGGGGGGAGGTCGGCGTACATCCGTGCGACGCCAAGGAGAAGATGAGCATCAATACGGTCTGCCACATTCGCGACGAGTTGACCTATCGCCACGGCGCGCTAGCCGTTACTCCTTTGCTCGACGCGCACGAACATGCGCAGAGCCCGTCCCGTGCCGCCCTCCTGATCGTGTTGCGGGACGTTCTTATCGACTGTGCGGCGTGGAGGGGATGGATCGTTCCTGGCCTGGAGGCGGACCCGCCTACGGAGGGACATGCACAAGGTTGGCGAGCATGGTGGGGGAAGGCGCCCGAACGGCCCGTAACTGACGAATCAGCAACGCCTCTTGGCGCAGGTTCGGCGCGAGACAAGTGAATCACTGACGTGTAGCGGCCCAGAAGTCCGGCGACGGTCCGGGAGGCCTCGGATGGGCGTCGGGATGCCGCGCCGAAGGGGTGCAATCCGTGATTCGGGGAGACACCGGAGGGTTCGCGCGTGAGGTTCGGGCCGCGGATACGGCGTTGGCCCGGTGTCCCGCGGTCGCGGGCCGGAGTGGTAGGGGCCCAGCCATCGGGAGGGTGGGGGATGTGCGGTCCACGCGACCTTGCGCAAGCGGTAGACGGGAAGCCCCGGGTCGCCCTCGAAGAACGACCGCACCAAGCTCCCGCGTGCCGTGCTCGCCAGCTCCGTTGCCGCCCGGTATCCGCGGACCGCCTTCCGCCCCTGCTCGGCAGTCGTGGAACACGTAGAGCACGTCCTCATGCCGAAACTCGGGCCCCACATGACCCGTACCGATTCGCCGCTCTGCCGGGGCCTGGAACCAGTGCGTCATGTTTGCGTTTGCCAGGGAACGCAGCCATGCGTCCAATCCACGGAGGGGTTCGAGACGTTCGTCGAGCCCCTCGACCGGATTGCCGCCTGCGAGAACTTCCCTGCAAAACTCCGCGGGCCCGAACAGCGCATCGGCCTCGGCACGAGCCTCTTCCGGAATCGGGCACTCCACGCCGCAATGCATCTCTGGATCGCCCCTGCCACAGGGGGGCTCCTGGCCTCTGGGCCGAGGCCACCCCCGACGAAAGGGGCGAGGCCACGGTCGCCGTATTGTTGGGTGGCGGGGGCGGCAGCGCTCCCGCCCCCAACGGCGGCATCGGCCGGCGTTCTCGACGACGGCGAGCACGCCTTCACCGCGACGGAAACCGCGCCGGTCGAAGGCGGCGCGCGTTCCGCCGTCTCGGCACCCCCCTCACGGCGACGATCGACACCACGCCGGGCGGCGTGGGCGCCTTCGTCACCACCGATCGGGTCGCCGTCACCTGGGACTGGTCGACGGCGCCCGCGCGCGCGTGGTCGCCGCGACCGCGACACGCCCGCCGTCAGCGCGGCGCCGGTCAACGCCCCTCCCCCGCGGCCCCGCTCAATCTCGCGGTCACGCCGAGGGCGGGCCCGACCCGATCGCCCGGCACGGCACCTCGAGATTCGACGGCGCCAGCTACGATCGGTACCCGAGCACGCCGTCGGGCCGCGGGCAGGTCGAGCTGAGCGACGCCGTCCCGTACGAGAAGAAGCAGGTCAAGTATGGACAAGCGTCGTTGAACGTGCTTAAACGTCGTTCCACGTCGTTCAGCGTCGTTTCACGTCCTCGGAGGGGTACATGTACCGCCTGCGCATCCTGATCCTCGCCGGCCTTCTCCTGCTCCCGGTGCTCGGGATCGAGGCGCGGCTCTTCCAGCTCCAGGTGCTGGAGGGGGCGCGCTATCGCGAGGAATCCGAGCGCAAAGTCACCACCATCGAGATCCTGCCCAGCATGCGCGGGCGCATCGTGGACCGGAACGGCGTGGTGCTGGCGCGCGACGAGCGCTCGTTCTAAATCCAGATCGTGCCCCAGCGCCTGCGGCCGACGGCGACCACGCCCCGGGAGGTCATCGCCACCCTGCGCCTCCTGAGCGAGCGCGTACAGCAGAATCCCGACCTCCTCGACCGCCCGGTTTCCACGGCGCGCCTCGCCCAGTTCTTCCGCGTGCGCCGCGAATCCCTGGAGGACGCGCTCGCCCAGGTGCAGAAGCACCGGACCCTCGCCGCGCTCGCCGCGCTGCTCCGCTCGCCGTCGCGGCCATGGGAGGAGCGCCTCGACCTGCTGGAGGCGCGCGTGCTCCGCCTCATCTCCGGCAAATCCCGCAAGGACGCCGGACGCATCGCCCGCGCGGAACGCGAGAACCCACTGCGGCTGGTCGGCGAGGTCACCTTCGACCAGGCGGCCGAGATCGAGACCCACGCGGAGGTGTTCGTCGGCTTGCAGGCCGTGGAGCGGCTGAAGCGGGTCTACCCGTGGGGGCGCGCGGGCGCGCACGTAGTGGGCTACGTCGGCAAGATGAACGATGCCGAATATGCCCAGCGCGAGGGCAAGGGGTACTTCCGCGCGGAGCTTCTGCCCCTGATCGGGGAGGAGGAGTACGCGCTGCGCGAGCGCCTGGGACACTTCAAGGCCGACATGGTCGGCAAGGCCGGGCTCGAGGCCTGGTTCGACGAGCCGGACGGAGCGCGCGACGGCTCGCTGCGCGGGCGCCGCGGCGCGATGATCCAGAGCCGCGACCTCGCCAGCCGGACGCGCGAAATCCTGCAGCACGTGCCGCCCCAGAGCGGTCGCGATCTCGCCCTCACGCTCGACATGCGGCTCCAGCGCGAGGTCGAAAACCTGCTCGCGGGCGTCTGCGGCAGCGCGGTGGTGATGGACGTCCGGAACGGCGAGGTCCTCGTGCTCGCCAGCTCCCCGGGCTTCGATTCCAACGATTTCATGCCGCCCGTGTCGCCGCAGGTGGTGGAACGGCTCTTCGGCAGCAAGGACCACCCGCTGCTCAACCGCGCCGTGCAGTCCGCCTACCCGCTCGGCTCGGTCTTCAAGGTGGTCACGGCGATCGCCGGCCTCGAGGAGCACAAGATCGACCCGGCTTCGCGCTTCACGTGCGAAGGCCGCTACCGGCAGGAGCCGCCCTATTTCCGCTGCTGGATTGCGGCGTCCGGCGGCGGCCACGGCGCGGTGACGCTGGCCGAAGCGCTCATGCACTCCTGCAATGTCTTTTTTTGCAACGTGGGAGCGCGCGTGGGAGGGGAAGCGCTCTCGCGCTGGGCGTCGCGCCTGGGGCTGGGGCGAACCACCGGCATCGACCTGCCGGGGGAGCGGGCGGGCCGGTTGCCCGGGCGGGTGGCGGGGAGCGCCGCGGAACCAGCGGCCGGCCTCGGCGCCGCGGCGGGGGCCTACCGGGGCATGACGCCGAACGAGCTGCTCAACCTCTCGATCGGCCAGGGGCAGATCGAGGTGACGTCGATCCAGGTCGCCGTGCTGCTGGCGGCGGTGGCGAACGGGGGCCGAGTGCTGCGGCCGGTCCTGACGCGCGACGACCCGGGCGCGCGCGAGCTCGACCGGCTGGACCTCGCGCCGGGCACCCTCGCGACCGTGCGCGCGGGGCTGGCCGCGGTGGTGAACGAGCCCGGCGGGACGGCGCACAAGACCGACCTCAAGAACTTCCGCGCCGCGGGCAAGACCAGCACGGCGGAGGTGACCTCGTCGGAGACCGCCCGGCAGCACCCGGCCTTCTATCCGCACGCATGGTTCGCCGGCTACGCGCCGCATGACGCGCCGCGCGTGGCCTTCGTGGTGATGGTGGAGCACGGCGGCAAGGGGAGCGAGGCGGCGGCAATCCGGTCGGCGCAGATGCTCGCGCACGTCTTCAGGTACTACACGGAGTAGCCGGATGGTGCCCGACGCGCTGACGCGCCTGCCCTGGACGATGATGATCCTGCTCGCGCTCGTGCTCGGGATCGGCCTTTCCGCGATCGCGGACGCCGTCCCCGATTCCGGCGACCTGGGCTTCTGGCGGACCTTCCACGGCAAGCAAACGCTCTTCACGTTTCTCGGCTGGGCCGCCTTCGCCGTCGTGCTCGGCATCCACTACTTCTCGCTCCGGCCCCCGGCCTACCTCCTCTACGGGCTCGGGGTCGTCGGCCTCCTGGGGCTCCTCCTCGTCGGGCAAATCCAGTACGGCGCGCGCCGGTGGATCCCGCTCGGCCCGTTTCACCTGCAGCCGGCGGAGCCGATGAAGCTCTTCACCGTGGTCGCGCTGGCGCGACGGCTCTGCGCGACGCGGGAGCTCCTGCACCCGTTGGGGCTGATTCCGCCCCTCCTCATGACGGCGCTGCCGATGGGCCTCATCCTGCTCCAGCCCGACCTGGGCACCGCGTTGGTCTTCCTTCCCGTCCTCCTCGTCATGCTCTTCGCGGCGGGCGCCGACCCTCGGCAGCTCGGCCTGATCCTCCTCGCGCTCGCGATCGCCGTCGCCGTCCTCTTCTCTCCGCTCGGCCACGGCCTGCTCCATGACTACCAGCGCAAGCGGCTCACCGCCTTCCTCCACCCGGAACAGGTCGATCTAGAAGAGGGCTACCAGCTCATCCGCGCACGGGTCGCCATCGGCTCCGGCGGCGCCTGGGGCAAGTGGTGGGACGAGACCGCGGAGACCAACTTCCGCACCGTCCCGATCCGGCAGAACGACTTCATCTTCACGGTCCTCGCGGAACAGTACGGCTTTGCCGGCGCCAGCCTCTTCCTGCTGCTCTATTTCCTGATGCTTCTGGCCTGCCTGCGGATCGCGGCGCACACGCGCGAGCCCTTCGGCCGACTGCTGGTCGTCGGCCTGACGACCTCGATCGCGGTGCAGTTCCTGGTCAACGTCGCGATGACGATGCAGCTCGTGCCCACCACGGGCATCACCCTGCCCTTCGTGAGCTACGGCGGCTCCTCGCTGCTTTCCTGCATGGCGGGGATGGGGCTGATCGCCAACGTCGCGACGCGCCGCGTGCCGAGCTTCGCGGCCCGCGACTTCGAGGAGGAAACCGGAGAGATCCGGGCGCTCGGCCCGCGCGCGGGCGCGGAAAGCGAGTAGGATTCCAACTGTCAGGAGAATACCTGATGATGCGGATGCGTCGGAGGATGGCGGCGGCGCTGGTGTCGGGCGTGATCGTCGCCGGCTGCGGGACGACGCCGCCGTGGAAAGCGCCGCTCACGTCGGCGCGCCAGGCGGCGATCGAAGGCCGGAACCGGGAGGCGATCGACGCGCAGTGCCTAGCGATCCAGAAGCTCGACGAGGTGGGGGAATCGAAGCGCGCCCCGGTGACCCTCGCGGCGATCTACCATCAGTTCCATGTGCTGGACGCCGTGCGCATCTACCGGGAGGCGGACGAAGTCGGACGCAACCGGATGGCCCCGCTCGGCGCCCTGCTGGCCCGGCACGGCGAGGGCCTGGACCTGCTCGAACTGTCCTTCGGACTCGCGCTGCGTCGTGACCAGGAGGGCGTGCGGACCGGAGAGTCGCAAGGGGACGTCTGGGTGCTGGCCAAGCGGTCGCACTGCTTCGCGGACTTCCTGACCGAGTGTCTGCGCGGGCGGCAGGCGGCGGTGGGCGACGCGTCCGGCGCGACGGGCGCGTCCGGCGCGACCGAGGCGGCGGCCCCGGTCCTCGGCGATCGCGCGTTCGCCGAGTGCCGGGGGGCGGTGACCCTGGCGCGGTTGGCCAGCGGACACTACGCGGCGGCACTGGAGCAGGAGAAGCGC
>JACRIP010000580.1 GCA_016220045.1 Planctomycetota bacterium | reverse complement strand
TGGTTCAAATCGGCCGCAAAACGGGGACACGATCCTGAATTCCCGCGACGTCCCCCGATGGTCGCAAGCCCCCGCAGGAATTCAGGTCATGTCCCCGTTTTGCTCCCCCTGAGCGGGCAGGTAGTGTTACCCCGCTCTGAACCAGGCCGCGTTGCTGTAGGGGCGCCCCTTGTGGGCGCCCCGCAGTGCCGAGGCTCTCGGCAGGCGGGGCGGGCCCAAGGCCCGCCTCTACCGATCGAGCGGGGAGCCCTCGGCATGCCCGGTCGTGCAGCCTGGCCGCCGGATCCGGCCGGCGGCCGGCCGACCCGTCCCCCGTAGCCCGGAGGGCGAAGGAGGAAGGCCGGCGACGAACCCGGGCGGAAGCCCAGGACTACGAACTCCACCGCGCCCCACGGTACACCCAACGCAATCTACAATCTACATTCTTCAATCTTCATTCCGCTTTGACACCCCCACCCCCACTTGTTAAGATCCCCCGCCTTCCGCGACCCTGCGGACGCTCCCGCCATCCTACGGAGACTCCGGCGCATGCTGCAACGCCTCGAGCCCCCCGATCGCGTGATTCTCGGCTACCTTGCGGTCATCACCGGGCTGGTGCTGGTCTTCTATCGCCAGCTCGTGGTCGCGCCGGTCCTCCTGCTCGACCACGCCCTGGTGGTCGCGGCCATCTTCGGCCTCGCCGCCGTCCAGCAACGCCATCCCACCCGTTTCTGGCGCATCCTGCGCGACTGGTATCCGCTCCTCGTCGTGCCCCTGGCCTTCCGCGAGCTCCACTACCTGGTCCACCCGATCAACCCGCGCGACGCCGATGCCGCGCTCCGCGCCTGGGACCGCGCGCTCTTCGGCGTCGACCCGACCGTGGCGCTCCAGGCCTGGATGTCGCGTCCGCTCACCGAAGTCCTGCAAATCGTCTACTCGACCTACTACTTCATGCCGATCGGGCTCGCCGTGTTGCTCTACGCGACCGGCCGGCGCGACGCCTACCGGGCCACGCTCACCGGGCTCCTGCTCGCCTTTTTCCTCTCCTACCTCGGGTATTTCCTGGTGCCCGCGCTCGGGCCGCGCCACACCATGGTCGGCGAGCACGCGGAGCCGCTTTCGGGCTATGCGTGCTACCGCCTGCTGAGCGAGGGGCTGGACAAGCTGGAGCTGGAGATGCGGGACTGCTTCCCGAGCGGGCATACGGAAATCGCCCTGGTCGTGCTGCTCTACGCGTGGCGCTTCGAGCGCCGCTATTTCTGGGGACTCCTGCCGGCGGTCGGGCTCCTGCTCTTTTCGACCGTCTATCTGCGCTACCACTACGTGGTGGACGTGCTGGCGGGCGCGCTGCTCGCCGCGGCGATTCCGGCGCTCGCGGGTCTCCTGTTCCCGGTCCCGGTGGCGCGGTCGGAGCCCCGGGCCGCCGCCGCGCCCCCCGCTCCCGCGTACGGCGCGCCGGAAAAGCTGTTGACTTGAGTTGCGGCCCGCTGTTATACGGGAGCGGTTCGCCGGCCAGGTGGGAATTGTTGGGTCGGCGCGGCGACGGTCCTCCCGAGGAGATTCCGCATGAGCCCCCAAACCGCCCGGATGGTCGAGGCCCTCTGCTTCCTGTTCGCCGGGACCTTCCTGGGAATGGGCGTATTGTGCCTGGGCGAGCTCTTCCGCTCGCTGCGTGAGATCGCGATGAACACGCGCCGGGCGCAGCGGGACGAGGATACGGTCTATCCGGCCATGGGGTTCATTTCCAGCCTCGCCCACGTCGTGGCCCTCTTCATCTTCATCGGCGCGGTCGCCGCCGCGGTGTCGGCCTTCAACACCGGGTACAATCGCAAGGCCTTCCGCGCCCATGTGACCAAGTTCCTGACCCTGGGCGAAGAGCGGTGGGAGGAACTCAATCCCGCCGAGACCGGGGCGGGGACGGCGCCGGAGGCGGAGAAGCCGGCTCCGGCCGGCGACGGAGCGGGCGCCGGTACGAACGGAGCGGGCGCGGTCCCGGAGAACGCGGCGAGCGGCGGGGCCGGCGGCGCGGCGCCGCAGGACGCGGCGGCGACCGCGACGGCGCCCGTGGACAAGTGAGCTGCCGGACAGGTCTCCGGAAGTTGCCGTAGGAATCGAGGTCGGCCCCGGTCTTGCAACCCTGCGGTTGGGGACTGGGGCCGTTTCATGTCCGGGGGTGAATGGGGAGCGCCATGCCGCCGGCCGCCGAGTTGGACCGTCTGAAGCGATCCGCCCTGTTCTTGCAGCGCGACGGCGTGCTCAACGTCGAGCGCGCGCCATGGCTGACGAGTTGGGCGGATTGGGAGTGGGTGTCGGGGGCCGTGGAGGCGCTGGGCTTCCTGACCACCCGGCGGCCGCCGCACGCCTCGATGGGGTTGAAGGCGTTCGAGCGCGGGCCGCTGACGACCAACCAGCTCCAGTTGCTGCTCGACCTGCAGCGGCAGGCGGTGCGGATGAAGAAGCATCTCGGGTGGGGCGATCCGGGGATGGCGCCGGCGCCGTGGCTGGTCGTGGTGACGAACCAGTCGGGGGTGGGGCGGGGGAAGGTGGCGCAGGAGGTGGTGGAGGAGATTCACGCGGCGATGCGGGTCTCGCTGGCGCGGATGGGGCTGGTACTGGCGGGCGTGGAGAGCTGCTACCATGCGCCGGAGGACGGGTGCATCTGTCGGATTCCGCAGCCGGAGCTGATCCTGGGCGCGGCGCGGCGGCTGGGGGTGGACCTCGCGCGTTCGTTCACGATCGGCGAATCGCGGCGCTATCTGGAGGCGGGCGCGGCGGCGGGGACGCGCACGGTGCTGGTCAAGACCGGGCGCGGGGCGGAGGCGGCGCGGGTCGCGGCCTCGTGGCCGACGCCGCCCGCGCTGGTGGCCGAGGACCTGCTGGAGGCGGCGTTGCAGATCAACACCCTGCGCGAGGCCTGGCTGCGCGGCGAGGGGCCTGCGTAGCGCGGTGGCCTGTGGCCTGTGGCCTGTGGACGGTGGACGGTGGACGGTGGACGGTGGACGGTGGACGGTGGACGGTGGACGGTGGACGGTGGACGGTGGACGGTGGACGGTGGACGGTGGACGGTGGACGAGGGGTAAACACGTAGGGCGAATGTAGGGTGAACCGCGGAATCCTGCGGTTCGCAATCCCCCAAAACCTCCAAACTCCCAAACGTCTAAACCTCTAAACCTCGAGCGCCGCGCGTGAGCGCGCGCCGGATCGCGCGCGCGGCGGCCGCGGGATCTGGTCGGGCGATCACCCCAGCACACACGGCGACGCAGCGCGCCCCCGCGCGCGCCACGGCGGCGACGTTTTCCGGCGTGATGCCGCCGATCGCCACCACCGGGATGCGCACCCGCTTGAGGGCGGCGGCCACCGCCGCCGGTCCGATCGCGGGCAGCGCCGCCGCGGCCGCCGCGCGCGCGTCCGCCGCGCGGTGCGCGAACTTGGTCGCTGCCCCGAAGATCGGTCCCGCCGAGACGTAGTCGGCGCCGTCACGCTCCGCGGCCGCCTGCTCCGCGCCCGTGTGGCAGGTGGCGCCGACCAGCCGGTCCGGACCGAGCAGGCGCCGCGCCTGGGCCACCGGCAGGTCCTCCGCGCCGACATGGACGCCGTCCGCCCCGCACGCGAGCGCGAGATGGACCCGGTCGTTGAGCAGCAACGGGCGCCCCGCCCGCTCAGTGATTCGCCGTAGTCGCCGCGCGAGCCCCAGGTAGGCGCGGTCGGTCAGCGTCTTCTCGCGCAACTGCAACGCGTCGGCGCCGCCCGCGAGCACCTCCTCGGCCACGCGCGTGAGCGATCGGCGCGCCACGTCCCGCGTCAGAATCACGTAGAGGCGGACCGCGCCGAACCCGTCCACCCGCCCCGGCCGCGCGGCGAGCGCCGCGGCCAGCTCGCTCTCCAGCGTATAGGCGCGGAAACGCAGCCGGCCGAAGGCGGCCGCCAGGCCCGGCGACCGGACGCGGCCGAATTCCTCGAGGGAGCGCAACGCCTCCTGCAGCCGCTTCGCGTTGGCCGCGAGCACCTCGGGCAGGGATCGGGGATTCGCCTGGTCCTTCGTAAGCAGCGCGGCGCCGACG
>JACRIP010000579.1 GCA_016220045.1 Planctomycetota bacterium | reverse complement strand
CGGCGGCGGCCGTGCGCACCGAGGCCGCGCGGTGGCGCGCCGGCCTGCTCTGGTACCGTAACCGGCTGGCGGCGGCGCAGGTGGCGGTCGCGGCGCGGGCGGGGGCCTCGGGCGGCGCGACCGCCGGCGCACCCGCGGCCGACCCCGGCCTGCGTTGCCTGCGCGGCTTTTGCCCCGCCGAGCGGGTGGACGAATTGCGCGCCGCGGCGAGGCGCGAAGGGTGGGTGCTCTACGCCGCGGAACCGGCGGAGGGCGACCCGGTGCCCACGCTGCTGCGGCCGGCTGGACCGGCCCGCTGGCTGCGCCCGGTGCTCGATCTGCTCGGCGTGCTCCCGGGCTACGCGGAACCCGATGTCAGCCCGCTCTTCCTGCTCTTCTTGGCGATTTTTTTTGCGATGCTCGTGGGCGACGCGGGCTACGGGCTGGTTCTGCTCGCGACCACCGGGGTGCTGGCGCGCGCGCGCATCGGCGTGCCGGCGGACGCGCTCGGCCTGTCCTACCTCTGCGCCGCGGCGACGGTGCTGTGGGGCGCGCTCACCGGGATGTGGTTCGGCGTGCCGGCGCTGGGGCAGTGGCCGCCGCTGCGCGCGCTCGTCCTGCCCGCGCTCGACGCCTTCGCCGCGGACCCGGCGCCGGTGATGCGCCTGTGCCTCGTGGTGGGCGCCTGCCACCTGACGCTGGCGCACGCGTGGGCGGCGCGCCGGGCGGCGGGGCTCCGCGCGGTCGCGGAGCTGGGCTGGATCGCCGTGGTCTGGGGGATGTACCGGATCGGCGGGTCGTTGCTCACGAAGGGCGGCGGCGATCCGCTCGCGTCGGCCCTGCTCCTCTGCGGGGCGGGCGCGCTGGGTGTGGTCCTTTTCGGCGAACAGCGCGGCCGGGGCTGGTGGGCGGGCGTGGGCGCGGGGCTGGCGCGGCTTCCGCTCTGCCTGCTCGCGGTGATCGGCGTGCTCTCGGACGTGGTCTCGTACGTGCGGCTCTTCGCGGTCGGGCTGGCCGCGAAGGAGATCGCGGTCGCCTTCAACGGAATGGCGGCCGACCTCGGCTGGGGGACGCCCGGCGCCGTGTTCGGAGCGGTCGCGATCCTGGTCTTCGGGCACGGCGCCAACCTGTTGCTTTCGGCCATGAGCGTCCTGGTGCACGGGGTGCGCCTCAACCTGCTGGAGTTTTCGCGGCACCTGGACCTGAGCTGGGCGGGCGAGCCCTATCGTCCGTTCCGCCGGTTGACGGCCGCGGATCTGGGAGAATGAGCATGGAGACGATGAAGGTGCTGGGCGAGCTGGGCGGGGTGCTGGCGCTGGCGTTGTCCGCGCTCGGCTCGCTCCTGGGGACCCACGCGGCGGCGTGCGCAGCGCTGGGCGCCTGGCGGAAGTGCCATGAAGAGAACCGGCCGATGCCGGTGCTCCTGGTGGTTTTCGTCGGCGCTCCGTTGTCGCAGACCATCTACGGGATGATCCTGATGACGGCGCTCCTGGGAGCGGCGGCGACGGCCCCGGGGACCCTGCGCTGCGCGCTCGGGCTGTGCGGAGGGCTGGTGATCGGCGGCTCGGCCTGGGTGCAGGGGCGCGTGGGGGCGCTGGCCGCGGAGGTGAGCGGGGCCACCGGGAAGGGCTTCGGCAACTTCATGATGGTCATCGGGGTGATCGAGACCGTCGCCCTCTTCATGCTGGTCTTCGCGTTGCGGGCGCTCGGGTAGTTCGGTCGTGCGAAGTGGCCGGCGGGGGAGGGTGGGGGGGGGCGTTCTCGTGCTCGCCCTCGTCCTCGTCCTCGAACTCGTACTCGTACTCGTACTCGTACTCGAACGCACAGGGTGTTCGAGTACGAGTACGAGTACGAGGACGACGGAGAGGACGACGGGGAGGATCGCGCGACCCGGACCGTGTTCGCCAGCGCCGGTAGAACGAGGGAGGGACGCTGAGTGGATCGCCACCGAGGTCTCGGTCGCGATCTACTCCCCGCCTCCGCCCTCGCGCCGCTCAGTACAGCACGGCCGCGTCCGCGGGAATCCAGCCCTCCAGGTCGCCGGCCAGCCGCACCAGCACCCAGTCGCCGCGCTGTTCGCCCATCACGAACTCCGTGCCCTCGGGCAGGGCCTGGTTGAAGGCCGGTTCGTAGCTCGCTCCGTTCCCCTTGCGCGCGAGGACCTCTTGCGCCGTGACCACTCCGTGGCGTATCCAGCGATACCTGTAGAGATCAAGCGCGGCGGACACTGCCACGAGGAGCGTGGCGAGGAGGAACCCGGCGGCGGCGCGCCGCCAGGGAACCCCGTTGGCGGCGAAGAGTGCGACCAGACCGAGCGCCAGGGCGAGGGCCCCGGCCAGGGCGGCGAGCGAGAATTTCTCGGGCTCGCTCAGCCAGCGTTGCCAGAACAGGACGTATTCGACGAGCGGACGCCTGGCCGCGGCGTCGGCGATGCCCGCGGGACCCGAACCACCAGCGCCACCGCCCAGCGCCGCGCGCAGGTTCGCGTCGAGGTAGGGATCGCGCGGCCGGTAGCGGAGCGCGCGTCGGTAGGCGGCAATCGCGAGTCCGCGCCGCCCGGCGCGCATGTAGGCGTTCCCTTGGTTGTAGAGCACGGCGCCGCATTCGAGCCCGGTCTCCAGCAGCTCCTGGTAGATTGCCGCGGCGCGCAGGAATTCCTCCGGCTGCGCCGCCCGCGAGAAGACCTCCTGCGCCTCCTGGAACCTGCGGGAGGCATCCAGATCCGGACCCGGCGCGCAGCCCGCGAGCGCGCAGAAGAGAGCGAGCAAGAGCGGCAGGCCGGGATGCGTGGCCGGACTCAGGGTGTGTGGCCGGTTCCGCGGGGTGAGATCGGAACCACAGAGGCACAGAGACACAGAGACGACGACGGGAACGAGGAGGAGGCCGTTCCGCGCCCAGATCCTCCGCGAGAACCGCCGGACCAGCACTGTCGCGTCCCGCCTGTAGTGAGAATGGCGTCTCACGCCCCATGAGAATCACGTCCCACGCCTCACGGCACGCCGTCGTTACGGGGAACACCTGATCTCACACCCCTCCCCTCATGAGGCGCGGGTTGCCCACCGGTTGT
>JACRIP010000578.1 GCA_016220045.1 Planctomycetota bacterium | reverse complement strand
CCGGATCGAGGGGCCCTCTCCGGCGTGCGATTCGAGGGTAGCCGGGCTGAAGCCCGGCATACAAACCCGGGCTGAAGCCCGGTACTACAAGCCGCGAAGCCCTTCCCTATTGGAGCGAGTGTACGGTCTCCAGCCGCCGAGTTGTGGGTAGCGAACACTTGTACGCGGGCCAGATCACGCGGGCCATGCCTCCAATGCCGAATCGAGTGCCGTGATCGGGGGCTTGCGGAAGTTTCCGAAGACGCCGCCGCCAGCGGAATCGCGTCAACTCGGTCCCGCCTCCAACGTTGAGGTGTCCAACAGTTGCGCTCCATGTAGCACCCGAAGCACCCACACCATCCGCGCCTCCACACGGAAGATGGCGCGATAGTTGCCGAATAGCAGGTGGCGATAGGGATGTCCAAGCTCCTTGGCCTCGGGCACTTCAGGACAGCGGAGCGGGAAACGCTCCAGGGACAGGATCCGGCGTTCCATTTCCTCCAGCCAGCGAACAGCGGCGGAGGGCGAGTCTGCGGAGATGAAGTCGAGGATGGAGCGGAGATCCGAGTACGCCGTCGCTGTCACCTCAACGCGATACCTTGCGGCCACGCCTCAGTTCCTCGAACACGGATCGAGCGGACTTCCTGCGTCCGCGACGTACGTCTTCCTCCCCGACTGCCAGAAGTGCGGCCAGGTTGACGGTCCGCAGCTTCCGCTCGAAGAGTGCTGCGTCCATGAGAACCACGTCGGGCCTGCCGTTGACGGTCACGACTACGGGCCGTCCCGTCTGATGGATCTGGAGAAACACGGCCCGCAGATTCTTCTTCAGCTCAGAGACCGTCTTGACGTCCTCAATCAGGCTGAGTGCCATCGCAGTACCTCCGGAGATCCTCTTAAAGGTACCTATAAGTGTACTTTCAACCTGCGCTCGCCGTCAAGAGGGAGAAGGGTGCCGGGCGATCAACGCCGGAATCCGATGAGCCGGGCGGGAGGCTGGATGCCCCGACCATCGGAGAGGTGATCATGTCGAAGGATCGGTGGACTCGACCCCGCCAGTCTGCCACTCCCCGAAACTGTACATCGCGCCGTTCCTCTCCGACTCCTGCATCTTCTTGTGACGGTCCCCCGGCGGCCCGTTCAAGTAACTCAGGAACGGTGAGGCCGCCTCCGACACGTGATGAAGCTGGGTGGACAGGAACTCCAGGACTGCGCACTCTCCATTCCAGCCCGAGTACCCGACAACGAGGAGTGGAATACCCTCCCCAGTTGGATCCTGCGAAACTGCGCTGCGTGCCCGATACTCCGCCGCCCACGCCCGGAACCTCTCGGAATGCGGTGGCTCGGCGTGCGCTGCTTGTGCTCCACACGGCACTTTGGGAGAGGCCGATTGACCCTGCGCCACCAATCCCGCAGTCGGCTCCCCAGGCTCATCCTGGGGGTCGCGTCGGGAGTCTCCAAGGTGCGAGTCTCGGAATCGTCAGAGCGGAAGATACCTTACCTGTCCCTCCCACTCCCCATCCAGACCGCACTCGGCGAGCAGCAGGATGTCCTCAATGGCCTTGGCGACCGGAACGGACCGCCCGGCCTGGAAGACTCCTGGCATCGGCAGGCCCGCCTTCACGCGCTCGTAGGCGAATCGTGTGAGCGTCGAGACATCATGGCTGAGGAGCACGCGCCCTTCCCGTGCGGCCCACTCAAGAACAGCGGCATCCGAGGCACCGGACAGACCTGCCTCCTGGACTGACACGATGTCGATTGCGGAGGACCGTCGGCGAACGCCTCGGACCACATCGCCGTTGAAATTCTCATCCGCCGCCAATCGAATCATGCCTCTCAAGCGCTCCCGGCTCGTCGAGCGACTAGGCGGTCGCGAACGCCCTGAGGGTCGAAACGCCCCTCGTTGAGCGCGCGAACCTCCTCGCCCCGCCGTTCCCTGTCGCGCAGGTACTCGTCGACGCGCTCCCGTTGCCGGAGGTAGAAGCTGATCGCGGAGTAGACGTCCGCGAGCGGAACCGAGGAGTACTGCTGGGCGATCTCCTCCGCTGTCGCGCCCTCCCGAAAGGCAGCCAGGATCGTGTCCAAGGTGACGCGAGTAGCGCCGATCCGAATGACACCATCGTCCCCGGCCTTGAGCGGCAGAGGTTGTGCTTCGAGGTGCAGCGGCATCTTGGGGGAGCACTCCGGGAGCGACGGGCAGATCCGAACAACTCTTGAGGCAACCGCGATTATACGGAGTCCGTCCGCTCGGATTCAAGGGCGGCAGAGTAATGGTCGGGCGACGCGGTCTCAGCCCCGAGCGACCGGGTCACGACTTTCCGGAAGAACCGAAAGCTGTTCGGCGCGCGGACGGCGGCGGTGAGCCTGCTGTTGGACGATCTCTCCGAGTGGTCACACGCCCCACGGGCAGTTCCGCGGCCCAGGCAAGTTTCTGGCCGGCGGTTGGCCCGCAGATGTTCAATCCCGAAGCTTCAGTCGCGCATCAGTTCGTCAGTCCATTCTTCCAGGATGGTCGGCAGAAACTCCTTCGTGATCGACACTTCGATGCGCTCGCACAGGCACTCAAGGACGTTTTCCTTGAAGGCGAATAGGTAGTGATGGAGTCCGTGAGAAGGGGGTGTCTCCGGGAAGTTCACGCGATTCTGTCGGTTCAGCTCCGCCTCCCACGGACTGCCGATGACCTCAAACACACCGACGCCGGCAAATCCTCGCCCCGCAAGGGGGTGCCCATCAAACGCCTCGTCGTTCGGATAGCCGAATTTCGTTTGTGAACACCCGTGGAGGCGCACAACGGCACGACCCAGGTCTCTGAAGTGTCCCGAGGCATCGAGGTGCGTCGCGTTGGCAAAGAAGAGGAAGACTCTCGGACCGTCGACCGCTTGTAGGAAGATCTCCCCAGATCCACTCGGGGAAGGTTGGCAGCCGATGTCGAGCGCCTGAGCGTACGGTTCGCCCCGAGCCTTCGCCAACTCCCGTTCAAGCCGGTGGAGCTTGTCGTAGCAATCGAGAGCCCGCTGGGGCGACTCGTTGAAAGCGCGTGGCAGGGCCCCCCGCTGAGCCTCAAGCTGCTCTTCCAAGCGCCTGATGTCGTCCGCGGCCATGGAGCACCTGACTGGAGTTTCCGGTCGGAGGGCCGACGCCGAAAACACTGCAACTGACAGGCACGTGCCCCGCGCGTCGGCACCTTGGAAGAACGGATTCAACTGGTTTCGCCCGAGCGTCCACTCGCGAAGGCCGGCGGGAACCAGAAGTGGCGTCGGGCGAATGCCTGGCCGGAGCCGGTCTTCAAATAGGCTTCGAATGCCAAGGCGCGTGTGTCGTCTTCGAATCGAATCGCTACCAGTATCTTCCACGGGCGAAAGAGGCGCGTGTGGACGCCCTCGCCACGGTTGTGCTGCTCAAGACGTCGCTGCAGGTCGTGGGTGATGCCGGTGTAGTGACGGACAGGATCGCTCAGGCTCTCCAGGATGTACACGTACTTCAAGGAGCGCCTCGGTGAGGGACGCAGTGGAGTAGAACCCAACGATCTGGCCTGCCGCGCTTCGCCCCTCGGCGCTGCGCGCCCGCCTGCAAGGGCTCCGCCACACGAAGCGCGAAGGCGCGCAGCCGAATCACAAATGCGGTCCCCCTTCGCTCGCCCTGCGGGGCGAGCTACGGGGGACACACTTCGCGCCTTCGGCGCTGCGCGCCGAAGCGCGAAGTGTGGCTACCCGGGGTGGATTCGAACCACCAATGAGGGGACCAAAACCCCTAGTGTTACCGTTACACCACCGGGTAGCGAACACGCGACGTGAATCCCGCGCGGCGGCCGCGATCGACCGCATGCCCCAACCGCCCCCGCTGCCCACGCAGGCACCGGCTATTGTAGCCGCACGCGCGCCGAAGTCAACCGCACGCGCGCGTCATGGATCTTGACGCCGACAAGTCGCCGCTGCTATCCTCCGCCGGGGGGCCGGACACCGCATCACCGGCCAGACAGCGGCGGATCGGGATCGACGGCGCGCGGACGGCGCCATCGGCGAACGAGGCGCGGCCCGCTCGGCCCGCCCGGCGTCAAGCAAACACCCGAGGGGAGGGCAGCCATGCCCGGCGAGCCCGGTGCGACGCCGGCGATCGTTCCCGGCCATGTCCTGGTCGTGGATGACGTCGAGGAAAACCGCGACCTCCTGGTCCGCCGGCTCACTCGCCTCGGACACACCTCCGCCACCGCCGAGAACGGCCGCCAGGCCCTCGAGCTCCTCGCGCGCACACCTTTCGATCTCGTCCTCCTCGACATCATGATGCCCGAACTGAACGGGTTCGAAGTGCTCGAGCGGATGCGCGCCGCCGGCATCCTCCACCAGGTCCCCGTCATCGTCATCTCCGCCCTGACCGACCTCGACAGCGTCGTCAAGTGCATCGAGCTCGGCGCCGACGACTACCTCTCCAAGCCGTTCAACGCCACCCTGCTGCGCGCGCGCATCGGCGCCTGCCTGGACAAGAAGCGCTTCCGCGACCAGGAACGCAAATACCTCCTCCAGATCGAGGAGGAAAGGGCGCGCGCCGACGAGCTGCTGCACGTCATCCTGCCGGGCGCGGTGGTCGACGAGCTCAAGCGCACCAGCGCCGTACGACCGCGCCGTCATGAGCGCGTCGCGGTCCTGTTCTGCGACGTGGTGGGATTCACCAAGTACTGCGACGCGCACGCGCCCGAAGAGGTCCACGCGCATCTGCAGCAATGGGTGGACTTGTTCGAGGAGCTCGCGCTCACGCATCGCCTGGAGAAGATCAAGACCATCGGCGATGCCTTCATGGCCACCACCGGCCTGCTCACCCCCCTCGCCAACCCGGTACTGCTCGCGGTCCAGTGCGGCCTCAAGATGGTCGCGCTGTCGCCCCAACTGCCCAGCGGATGGCAGGTGCGCGTGGGCATCCACGTCGGCCCGGTCGTCGCCGGCGTCGTCGGACACCGGCAGTACCTCTTCGACGTCTGGGGCGATACGGTCAACACCGCATCCCGCGTGGAGTCGCTCGGGCTGCCCAACGCGGTCAACCTCAGCGGCGCGGCCTGGAAGGACGTGGCGGGGTGCTGCGTCGGCACCTCGCGCGGGACCATCCAGGTCAAGGGCAAGGGGGAACTCGAGATGTTCGTCGTCGAGCGCCTGGTCGACCTACAGGATTGACCCCATAACGCGACGCGCGCTCGGGCCGGAGCCGCGACGGCCTTCGCCGCCGTGCGGATCGCCACGGCGCCGGGTCGCTCCACCCGCGCCCTCCCCTTCCTCCAAAATCTCTCCGCACGCCCTTCAGCTCCCGCGCCCAGGGTCCGATAAACAGTGAGTAGCCGGGAGCGGGACCACCTGCGGGCGTGGGCCGCGCACGATCGCGAGGCGATCGCGACGTCGTCACGGACCTGCCCATCGCCCCCCCCCGCCCCCACCTCGCCCGGCCCCCCGGCTCTTGCTCTTCCCTGCCGCACTCTCTTCGGAGATCCTCGCATGCGTTGCCTGACCCGCCGATCGGTGGTCGCCGCCTTCCTGGCCGCCCTCGCCGCCCTGAACTCGGCGACGGCCGACGAGGGCACGCCCCCTTCAGTTCCCCCCACCCCCGCCGCGGTGTCCGCCCCCGCCACCCCGACGGCCCCCGAACCGGCTTCCTGGACCAAGCACTTCAAGGCCGGCGCCGGCATCCGCGCGACCTTCCGCGCCCAGGAACACGCCTCCCCCGACGGCGAAGAGTACTCGAAGGAGATCGACCTGGAAGACGCGCGCGTCTACCTCTCCGGCAAGGTCAATGACCACATCTCCGGCACCCTCAACGTCAACACCGACGGCTCCGAAGTCGACCTGCTCGACGGCATCGCCGAATTCCGGCTCCGGGACGAGCTGAACGTCTGGTGCGGCCGCATGCTGCCGCCGACCGATCGCTCCAACCTCGACGGTCCCTACTACCTTGCCACCTGGGACTTCCCCTACGTCTCGAACTACCCCGCCATCCACGCCGGCCGCGACGACGGGCTGACCGTCTGGGGAGACCTCCAGGGCGGCCGCTTCAAGTACTCGGTCGGCGCCTTCCAGGGCCGCGCCGAACTCCCCAACAGCGTCGACAGCCTGCTCTACGCCGGGCGCCTCGCCGTCAACCTGCTCGACCCCGAACCCGGGTATTACATGCAGAGCACCTACTACGGGGAAAAGGACCTCCTCTCCATCGGCGTGGTCGCCCAGTACCAGAACAACGGCGCCGGCACCGCCACCCAGAGCGGCGACTTCGTCGGCGCCGACCTCGACCTCCTCTTCGAGAAGAAGCTGGCGGGCGGGGGCGTGGTCACCGCCGAAGCGGCCTTCTATCACTACGCGCTGGAAGGCGTCGATCTGGACGGCGCCGCGAGCGACGCGGCCGGCCTGGTCGACTCCGACGGCTACATGCTCCAGGTCGGTTACCTCCTCCCCTGCAAGGTCGGCTGGGGGAAGTTCCAGCCGCACCTGCGCTGGCAGGACCTGAACGACCGGCAGCGCCTCGACGTCGGCGTGAATTACGTCATCAAGGGTCATGACGCCCGGCTCTCGCTGATCTACTACCACGAGTGGAACGACCGCGTTCCGGCGGGCGGCAAGGACACCGCCCACGGCTTCCTGCTGGGCGCGCAGCTCCAGTTCTGACCGGAGCCCCGGCCCCGGCCCCCGTCCCTCCCAGCCCTCCCTCGCGGCGCGCGCCGTTTCGGCGCGCGCCATTTTTTTTTTGCTGACCCGGCCGCGGATTTTCCCGCAGGGCGGGCCGAGTTGAATTTGTTTGGAATCCGGGCGCGCTTTCGGGTACGGTTCGGCCCAGGGGCATGGAGCCGCCGCCACGGGAGCGGGGCAACACACCGGGCGCGGATCGGCCTCGCCGCCGGCAGAAGCCTGAACGGCGGGGGTGCCCTTGCACTCCGGGGATCACGGCGGATCACTTTTCGCGAGCGCAGGGAGAGATGCCATGGGCCGGTGCACGTCTGGTGTGGCGGCGGTTCTCGGGCTCGTCCTGATTCTGGGCGCGGCCGGGTGCGGCAAGGAGAACGGCACGGGCGCGCCGGCCGGCGGCGGGTCCGCGGGCACGGGCACGGGCGCGATCAAGGTCGGCGTGCTGCACTCGTTGACCGGCACCATGGCCATCAGCGAGACCTCGGTGCGCGACGCCAGCCTCATGGCTCTCGCGGAGATCAACGCGCAGGGCGGACTGCTCGGCCGCACCCTCGAGCCCGTGGTCGCCGACGGGAAGTCCGATTGGCCCACCTTCGCGCAGGAAGCGGAGCGCCTCATCACCCAGGAGAAGGTTTCGGTGATCTTCGGGTGCTGGACCTCCGCGAGCCGCAAGACCGTCAAGCCGGTGTTCGAACGCCTCGACCACCTGCTCTTCTATCCCGTGCAGTACGAAGGGCTGGAGCAATCCCCGAACATCATCTACACCGGGGCCGCTCCCAATCAGCAGATCCTGCCGGCCGTGAAGTGGTGTCTCGACAACGTCGGCAAGAAGATCTTCCTGGTCGGTTCCGACTACGTGTTTCCCCGGACCGCGAACGCGATCATCAAGGCGCAGGTGACGGCGCTGCGCGGCGAGGTCGTCGGCGAGGAGTACGCCCTGTTGGGCAGCACGGAGGTGAAGGAGATGGTGGCCAAGATCGTCGCGGCCGCGCCCAGCGCGATCCTCAACACCATCAACGGCGATACCAACATCGCCTTCTTCAAGGCATTGCGCGCCGCCGGCATCACCCCGGCGAAGATTCCGACGGTGTCGTTCAGCATCGCCGAGGACGAGCTGCGCAGCATGGACGCGACGCAGATGGCGGGCGATTACACGGCGTGGAACTACTTCCAGAGCGGAGATTCGCCCGAGAACCGGAAGTTCGTGGCGGACTTCAAGGCGAAGTACGGCGCCGACCGGGTCACCGACGATCCGATGGAGGCCGGGTATTTCGGCGTGCATCTCTGGGCGCAGGCGGTGCGCGACGCGGGCACGGACGACGTGAAGGAAGTGCGCAAGAAGCTCCCGAACCAGACCTTCACGGCTCCCGAAGGGCTGGTCTCGATCGACGCGGACAACCAGCATACGTGGAAGACCGTACGCGTGGGCAAGATTCGGGCCGACGGCCAGTTCGAGATCGTCTGGACTTCCGACAAGCCGGTACGGCCCGTGCCCTACCCGGTGTACCGGACGCACGGGGAATGGGATTCGTTCCTCACCGGGCTCTTCACCGGCTGGGGGCAGCGCTGGGCGAACCCGGGGAAGTAGGCGACGATGCTGCGCAGGATTTCGACCCGGCTCGGCCTCGCGTTTCTCCTGCTCTCGGTGTCGCCGCTCGCCGCGGTGGCCTGGCTGGCGTACGCCAACGCCGAGGGGCACATCCGCGCGCAGGTCACCGACGGGCTCCTCGGCACCGCCCAGGGCAAGGCGCAGCAGATCGAGACCTACCTGCTCGAGCGCAAGCGCAACGTCACCACGCTCGCGGCCGCGCCCGAAGTCGCGCGCGCCATGGACGGGCTCTCGGCCGGTTTCCGCGTCGGCGGCCTGGACTCCCCCATCTACCGGGCGGCCGACGCCGAGTTCCGGCCCTTCCTCCAGGACTATCGGGACAGCGCCGGGTACGCCGACCTGTTCCTGATCTCGCCCGAGGGCGACGCGGTCTTCTCGGTGAGTCGGGGCGAAGACCTGGGCTCGAACTACCGCACCGGCCCCTACCGCGGCACCACGCTGGCCGCAGTCTGGAATCGGGCGAATACCCTGCTCGAAACCGACATCTCCGATTTCGACTACTACCAGGTCACCAACGAGCCGGCCGCCTTCATCGCCGCCCCGATCCTCAAGGAGGGCCGAGTCGCGGGCATCGTGGCGCTGCAGATGGCCAACCGGGAGGTCTACCGTCTGGTTCAGGAGTATACCGGACTCGGGCAGACCGGCGAGACCCTGCTCGGCTCCCAGGCGCAGAACCAGGCGGTCTTCCTCACCCCGGTGCGGCACGACGCGAACGCGGCCTTCCGCCGCCGCATCCCCATTCCCTCCGCCCTCGAAGGGCCGCTCCAGGAGGCGGTCGCGGGCCGGCGCGGCCAGGGACTCGCCACGGACTATCGGGGGCGCCCGGTGCTCGCCGTCTGGCGCTACCTGCCGGAGTGCCGCTGGGGCCTGGTGGTCAAGATGGACGCGGCCGAGGCCTTCGCCGCGGTCGCCGACCTGAAGCGGCTTTCGCTGCAGACCGGCGGGCTCGCCGTCCTCGTCGTCCTGGCGGTGGCCTTCCTGGTCTCGCGCACGATCTCGCGCCCCATCCTCCACCTCACCGCAAGCGCGCACCGGATCGCGGGCGGGGACCTGACCTCCCGCGCCGTCGTGGAGTCGAGCGACGAAATCGGCGAACTGGCGGACGTCTTCAACGACATGGTCCAGCGCGTCCAGGATCGCACGCTCGAGCTGGCCCGGGCGAACACCGCACTCCGCTCCTACCAGGAGCACCTGGAAGACCTGGTGAAGGAGCGCACCTCCCAGCTCGCGCGGGCCAACGAGGAACTGGCGGCGGCCCGCGACACCGCCGAGCAGGCCAGCCGCACCAAGTCGAGCTTCCTCGCGAACATGAGTCACGAGCTGCGTACGCCGATGAACGCCATCATCGGCTACGCCGAAATGCTCATGGAGGACGCCGCGGAGAGCGGAGAAACCGACACCGTCGCCGACCTCAAGAAGATCCACGCCGCCGGCAGGCACCTGCTGTCGCTGATCAACGACATCCTCGACCTTTCGAAGATCGAAGCGGGAAAAATGGATCTCTTCCTCGAGAGCTTTGAGATCGTCGGCATGGTCAAGGACGTCGCTTCGACCGTGCAACCGCTGGTGGAGAAGAACGCGAATCGCCTGGTGGTGAACTGCCCGCCGGACCTGGGCGCCATCCACGCGGACCTCACGCGCACGCGCCAGGTCCTCTTCAACCTGCTCTCGAACGCCTGCAAATTCACGAAGTCGGCGACGGTCACGCTCGAGGTCGGGCGCGCGACGTGGGCGGGGAAGGAGTGCCTGGTGCTGCGCGTGATCGACCAGGGCATCGGCATGACCCCCGAGCAGGTGGGCAGGCTGTTCCAGGACTTCGTCCAGGCCGACGCGTCCACCACGCGCAAGTTCGGCGGCACCGGCCTGGGGCTCTCGATCTGCCGCAAGATCTGCCGCATGATGGGCGGCGACGTCACGGTGAGCAGCGTGGAGGGGACGGGCTCCACCTTCACGGTCTACGTTCCCGTCACGGTTCAGGCGATCACGGGAGTGCTGTCGGCCGCGGGACCCGCGGCGCCCAAGGCGCTGCCGACACCGCGGGGCCCGGTCCGCGGCACGCTCCTGGTCATCGACGACGATCCGACCGTCCGGGACCTGGCGACACGCATGATGACCAGGGAGGGATTCCGGGTCGAGACCGCGGCGAACGGCGAGGAGGGCCTGCGCAAGGCCCGCGAACTCCGCCCCGACGCGATCACCCTGGACGTCCACATGCCGACCCTGGACGGCTGGGCCGTCCTGAGCCGGCTCAAGGCCGACCCCGAGCTCGCATCCATTCCCGTGACGCTGATGTCCATGGCCGACGAGAAGCAATTGGGCAGCGCCCTCGGCGCCGCCGACTTCCTCACCAAGCCCCTGCGGCGCGAGCAGCTCGTCGCGGTCATGGGGCGTTACGCACGCGGCGGCACCGCTCCCGTGCTCCTGGTCGAGGACAACCCCGAGGTGCGCGAGCTGACGCGGCGTGCGCTGGAGAAGGAGCAGCGGCCGGTCATTGAGGCCGAGAACGGGCGGGTGGCGCTGGAACGCCTGGCGACCCTGCGCCCGTCGATCATTCTGCTCGACCTGATGATGCCCGAGATGGACGGATTCCAGTTCCTCGAGGAGTTCCGCAAGCACGACGAGTGGCGCGAGATTCCGGTGGTCGTGCTCACCGCCAAGGAGCTCACGGTCGAGGACCACGCCCGCCTGAGCGGCGGCATCGACCGCATCCTACAGAAGGGCACGTGCACGCGCGAACAGCTCATGACCGAGGTCCAGCACTGGGCCGTCGCCGCGATGGCGCACGAACCGGCGGCGATCGGTCCGGCCGCTTCCCCGGTCCCGGCCGGGGCGCCCCCTGCCGCCGCTCCCGCGGCGGCCCCGCCGCCGCCGGCGCTCGCCGCCTCCGCACAGCCTACAGGAAAT
>JACRIP010000018.1 GCA_016220045.1 Planctomycetota bacterium | reverse complement strand
GCCCGCGCCGGCGCCCGCGTCGGTGCCGCCGTCCCCCGATGGTCCCGCTCCGGTGCTGCCCCTGCGCCTGGCGGCGACGGCCGCCGCCCTCGCCGGGCTCGCGCTCATGCGGCCCGCCGGCCTGGTTCGAATCGGCCGCAAAACGGGGACACGATCCTGAATTCCAGCGACGTCCCCCGATGGTCGCAAGCCCCCGCAGGAATTCAGGTCATGTCCCCGTTTTGCTCCCCCTGAGCGGGCAGGTAGTGTTACCTCGCTTTGAACCAGGCCCAAAAGGGGCTGGTTCGGGCGGATACGCCTGGCTCTGGGGATCGGGCCACCCCCGCGAGACTCCGGCCTCGGAGACCTCGCGGCGCAGGCCGGAAGGCCTGCGCCACAAGGGTTTCGCGCACATCATCGTTGACTTCGGGAGGTCTCCGGCAATTGTGGTGCAGGCCTTCCCCCTACGCGCTCCGCGCTACGGGGGACAGGTCCGGCCTGCACCGCCGGGCCACTGATCGCGGCCTGTGGCGACCCGCTCTGAAGGCGGAACTACGCACGCGCACGTGCTCCGAGCAACCTTCCTCGGCCGCGTCGCGGCGCCGGCCCAAACCCGCGTGGCGCGGCCGTGCTACGCGTCGGCCCGCACCAGCCCGATGCGAATGGCGTAGCGCGTGAGCCCCGCAATGTCGCGGATCTGCAGCGTGTCCATCAGCCGCGTGCGGTGGGCTTCCACCGTCTTGGTCCCCACCCCCAGTTCGCGGGCGATCTCCTTCGACGAATTCCCCTCCGCCACGTAGCGCAGCACCTGGACCAGGCGCGGCGTCAGGTTGGCGGGCGCCTCGATCAGCGGTCGCGACCGCCGGAACAGGGCATCGAGGACCTTGCGCGTGACGCGCGGGCAGATGTAGGTGTGACCCGCCATGACCGCGCGCAGCGCGTACAGGAAATCCTCGGCTTTGGCGTCCCCCAACATGTAGCCGTGCGCGCCCGCGCGCAGCGCCTGCAGAATGAACTCCGTCGACGCGTCCGGCGAACGCAGGAGGATGCGGACCGGCGTGGGCAGGTCGGCGACCCGGCCCGCGAGCGTGAGCACTTCCAACCCGCGCGCCGGAACGTCTACCACCAGGACCTGCGGACGCAGTCGATGCGCCAGAAGTACGGCTTCCTGAATCGAGGGTGCGTCCGCCACGAGGTGGACGTCGGCGGCGTGTCGGAACAGATCCGGCACGCGGGCGCGCGCCGTGTGCGCACTGCGCGCGAGCAGGACTCGAATGCGACTCATGGTACTCTCCTCTCCGGTTCGGCGCTGCGGCATCTGCTGACGAAGCACCACCGGGGCAGATGTTAGGAAGGGGAACACTACCTCACGAAACGACGCGGCGCAAGTGGGGGAAACCCTCGCTCGGGGTGAAATTTCCCCGCGCGCAGGCAGGGGCCGGGCGCGTGGCGCGGCGAGACGGACCGCGCGCCCGAGCACGCGAGAATGCACGACACTCCGGCCCGGAGCCCCCCAACCATCCGGCCCCCGGACCCGCGCGCGGGCGGAATCGATTGAGATGGTCCGCCCCGATGCAATGACGCCCTTCCTGCCCAATTCCGTGGCTGCCGAGTTCCCGGTGCTTCTGCGGCAAGCATCATTCTACCTCTGCCGTCCCCGGGCGCCAAACCCCATTGCGTTCCTCGGCCCCGGTACCGCGGCGCCGCCTGCCCCCAATCCCCTCGGGCGCGGACTGCGGCATGGGCAGTGCGGAGAGTTCTGGCTGAAGGGTCTCTGTGGAGGATCGGACCATGAAACGCTGGACCGACTGGAAGGCCGAAGACCTGATGAGCTCCCCGGTGACCGTGCTGGGGGCCGGCGCGAATCTACGGGACGCCGCGCGCACCTTGACCGAGGAGGGCATCAGCGGCGCGCCCGTAGTGAACCAGGCCGGCGAACCGGTCGGCGTGGTCTCCCTCTTCGATATCGTGACCCAGCTCGCCGGCTTGGAGCGGCCGGCGGGCAAGCCGAGCGGCTTCTACTCCTACGAATACCCGAGTTTCGAGGAGAATGATCGTTGGGAAGGGGAATCCGCGGAGGAGGGGGGCGACACGCTCAGCGAAGTCACCATCGGCGAAATCATGACTCCGGACATCATCCAGGTCGCGCCGGAGACCAAGATCCCGGAGGTGGCCGAGACTATGTGGCGGCGGCACATTCACCGGGTCTTCGTGGGGCGGGGGGGAAAGCTCCTGGGGGTCATCAGTTCGATGGATCTGATGATCGCGCTCACCGCCCTGGAGATTTCCGAGCGCAAGCCGCGGCGTGCGCGCGGCGGCCAGGGCAAGTAGATTCATCGGGTCCAATGACTACACGCGTGGGCAAGGTTCCCCAGTCGCTGACCGTTCGGTCAACCGCGCGGGGCGCGGCGCGGCGCAAAATTACGCGCCGGGGCGGTCGCGCCTGCGGAATCTCCCGCGCTTGACTACGGCACTTGCCGTATTTCGAGAGCCGCGACGCCCCCGTGCCCAGATCTGCCGGGCTTCGGGTGCGTGGCCCTTTCTTTGCAATTGGGAAAAACATCTCGCGGTGTAGGCGGGCCATTTGAGGGACTCGGCCGCCTTCTCATCCGGATCGGGCGCCGCCCTTCCGGGAGCGCGTGCCCGGGAAAGGGGATGCCATGCTCCGCAAGATTCTGGTTCCGCTCGACGGCTCGGAACTGGCGGACCGGATCCTGACGCAGGTGCGACGGCTGTTGGTGCGGGAAGACGCGGAGGTGATGCTGCTGCGGGTGCTGACGCCGCGTGCCGGCGCGGATGCCGAGACGCGGACCGCGGAACTGGAGCATGCGGCGGGCCACCTGGAGGAGCGCTGGAAGGCGCTGAACGACGCGGGCGCGAAGGTGCGCTTCGAAATCATGGAAGGAGATCCGGCCGAACAGATCCTGGTCTTCGCGAACGGATACCAGCCCTCGCTGATCGCGATGTCGACGCACGGGCGGACCGGGCTGGACCGGGTGCGCCACGGGAGCGTGGCGGAGCGCGTGCTGCGCCGCTCGGCGCATCCGCTCTTCCTGACCACGCCGCTGGCGCTGGCGGGCAAGAAGAGCGCCGCCGACCTGCGCTTCCATCGGGTCGTGGTGCCGCTGGACGGCTCGGACGCCTCGGCGGCGATCCTGCCGCTCCTGACCAGCCTGGCGAACCTCTACGAATCCGAAATCGTGATCGTGCACGCGGTGCTGCCGTATCCGGACTTTGCGGCGTACTCCGGCATCCCGGGTGTAGACCTGACCCAGGAGGCGCGCGCGGGCCTGGAGCCGTACCGGCAGCGACTGGAGCGCGAGGGCCTGCGCGCACGCGTGCGGATCTGCATCGAACATCCGGCGACGGCGATCCTGGAAGCCGCGCAGGAAGAGCAGGCCGACCTGGTGGCGATGACGACGCACGGCCGCTCCGGACTGTCGCGCTGGGTCTTCGGCTCGATCGCCGAAAAGGTGCTGCACCACGTGAGCTGCCCGATGCTGGTGCTGCGCACCTCCGGGTTCGCGGAAGGCGCGGCGGCGACCGCTGCGGCGCCGGCGGCGAGCACGTAGCCGGAACGGCTCTCCCGGGCTCAGCCCGGGTTCGGGGCCGGCTCAGCGGCTGACCGGCCCGTCGGCCGGCTACGGGCTGCCAACGGACAGGCGCGGCCCAATCGATTGCGCCCGTCCGGACACGGGACGCCATGGCGACCCTTGGATCCCTACTGGGCAACTTCTGGAAAGCTCGTCAAGATCGTCGCACGGTCGGAAGGTCGAATTGAACCACAGAGGCACAGAGGACGCAGAGACGACGACGGCCGAGCGAGAGCGTTCTCCGTGTCCTCTGTGCCTCTG
>JACRIP010000071.1 GCA_016220045.1 Planctomycetota bacterium | reverse complement strand
GGGAGCCGTGGGTGGTTCGGACCTGCCCTCTCCCCGGCCCTCCCCCGCTGCGGCGGGGGAGGGGGACGGTGCGGGTGCGACGGGCGGCGTGCGGATCGATCCACCCGATGAGAACTTGCTCGCCGCGGGCGACCCGGCCGCACGCGCGCTGCGTGACGCCATTCGCGACGACCTGCGCCGCTTGGGCGCCGCCACTCCGGGAATCGCCGGAGGAGGGGCCGACGGCGTCCACCTCTCCCCCGCTGCGCTCGACTGCGCGCGCGGGCTCCGCCTGCTCACCACGTCGCAGCGGCCCGAGGACCGCGCCGATGCGCGCCGCTTGCTGGACGCCGCACTCGCCGCCGATCCGTCCCTGGAGGAGGCCTACGAAGCCCTCGCGCAACTCGCCGAAGCCGACGGCGACCGCGCCGCCGCCGTCGCCGCCTATGATCGTGGGATCGCGGCCGACGCGGGCTATCCCCCCTTCTGGCTCGGTCGCGCCATCCTGCGCATGTCCGAGGGCTCGGACCGCGCCGGGCGCGGACTCGACCCGGACCCGCCGTTCACCGCCTCCGCCGCCGACCTCGACCGCTGCCTCGCCCTCTCCCCCGCCTGGACCGCCGCGCGCCTGCGCCGCGCCGCACTCTTCGCCGACTGGGGCAAGTACCGCATGGACGAGGGCCGCGACCCGAGCGACCTCCTCGCCCGCTCCGACGCCGACTACGAAGCCGCCCTCGCCGCAGCGCCCGCCGACGCCCAGGCGTGGCTCCTGCGCGGCGTCACCGCCATGAACCACGGGATCTTCGAGAAGGACTCCGGACGCGACCCCGAACCGCGCTACCGCCGCGCGGCGGAACTCATGGCCAAGGCGCGCGAACTCGCCCCCGAACGCGACCTCGCCTGGACCTCGGCCGGCATCCTCGCCATGAACTGGGGTCTCTACCGGATGGAACACGGCGGCGACCCGGCCGCGCTCTTTGGCCAGGCGGTCGCCGCATTCGACGCGGCCCTCGCGCGCCGTCCGGACTCGGGCGAAATCTGGCTGATGCGCGGGCTGGTGCGCACCAACTGGGGAAACCACCTCCAGCAGTCGGGCGGCGACCCGACCGACCACTACGCGCGCGCCGCCGCCGACTGCGACGCCGCGCTCAAGCTTTCACCCGATTCGGCCGCCGCCTGGATGCGCCGCGGCATGGTCGACATGAACGGCGGCTTCTACGAGTACCTGCGCGGTCGCGATTGCGAGACCCGCTACGCCGCGGGCGAGGCGGCCTTCGGACGGGCGGTCGCGATCAACCCGCGCTACGCCGAAGCCTACGGAAAGCGCGGTCGGTTGCGCATGAACTGGGCCTACTTCAAGGCGACGCACGGGCAGGACCCGGAGCCGCTCTACGCGGGCGCCGAAGCGGACCAGGGGAAGGTGATCGAGCTGGCGCCGGGCGCGGCCGAGGGCTGGCGCGAGCGCGCCGCCGTCCGGCTCAATTGGGCGAGCTACAAGATGGGGCGCGGGGTCAGCCCGGTGGCGCTCTTCCGGGCCGCCGAGGCGGATTTCGGGCAGGCGCTGACGCTGAATCCGGGCGCGGCGGAGACCTGGCACGCGCGCGGTGCGCTGCGCATGAACTGGGGGATTTACCGGATGCGCCGGAATAGTGATCCGGCGGAGTTGTGGGCGGCAGGCGAGGCGGACCTGGGCAAGGCAGTGGCGACGAATCCCGGGCTGGCGCACGGCTGGCTGACGCGCGGAGCGCTGCGCACGCTTCTGGCCGCGCGGGAGGCGGACGCGGGGGGCGATCCGGCGGCGCGCCGGGCGGCGGCGCTCGGGGACTTCGCGCAGGCCTTGCGCGCGAACCCGGCGTACGCGGAAGCGCACTGGCGGCGCGGCGTGCTCGAGTACCAGATGGGGAGGTGGGCGGAGGCGGTGGCGGACTTCGAGGCGGCGACGCGGCTCAACCCGGCCTGCGCGGGCCTCTTCGCGGAGGAGCTGAAGGACGCGCGGGAGAAGGCGGCGGCGGGCGAGTCCGCGAGCGCGGAACCGAAGTAGTGCCGCGCCTACGCGAATCCCCCTGGCCGGCGCAGGGGCGGACCCCTGTGTCCGCCCCGCCTGCCAAGCCCGGTTGCGGTGCCTGGGCGGACACGGGGGTCCGCCCCTACCTCACGCGAGGAACCGTTGCGATAAGCGTGGACCGGACCAGGCGGATCAGGAGCGCATTGTCCAGGTGACCGAGGTAGGGGCGAATGCGATCCCAGGAGATCGGACTCCCCAGGGCCTGCTCCATCTCGGGCACCAGGAGGTTGCGATCCGGGGTCTGCCCCGCATACCGGCACGCAAGCCGGAACACCTCGCCGAGCACCCCCGCGTCGGGGCCCCGTCCCGGAAGCGCCGCCCGCACGTCGTGCTGAATCACGCGGGCGACCACCGCCTCGTTCAAGTAGTCCGAGAGCCGGTGCCACGCCATTCCCGGCTCCTGTTGAGCGGCGGTGCGCGGTCTTGGCCACGCCCGCCCGCCCACGAAAACGGGCGGGCCGGCCTTGCGACCGACCCGCCCATCAGGAGGGTACTGTAGTTCGAACCGCTCTGAGCTTGCGGCCCGCCGCCCCCGGTCCGCGGCCCGCGGCGGCCACGGCCCCAGCGCGCCGGACTAGAACTTCCAGTTCATCGACACGAACGCCGTGTGCGCCGTGTAGTCCTGGTTGGCCACGTCCATGCCCAGGAAGTTCAGGTAGTTGCCGGTGAAGATGTTGACACCCACCGGCGTGTAGTCGCGCGTCTCGCCCTGCTCGTGATCGAAGTCCTCGACCATGTAGCCGAACGAGATCGCCAGGTTCTTGCGCACCGTCCACTTGAAGGTGAACTTCGCCGTGTTCCACTCGCTGTCGTCGGAGTCGGAGATGTCGACCAGGTCGCGGAGGTTGGCGTCGTTCGCGCTCGTGGTGCCGAGCGGGCTGTCGAAGGTCAGGTGCGTCCCGGCCGACGAATGCGTCCCGCTGAACTCGAAGTCCAGCTTGTCCTTCATCAGGTTCTGCACGGCCATGACCCCGATCGTGTTGATGCGCTCGGTGTCGATGACGATCCAGTTGCTGAAGGAGAACTCGTCGATCGGATCCACGTAGGGGTCGCCCGCGCCACCGGGATTCCACTGCCGCTGCTTGGCCTCGTTCTCCGACCATTCCCAGTTGGAGTAGGCCGAGCAGGTCAGCGTGCTGTAGGGCGAGGCTTCGACGCCCACGTTCACCGCATGCCGGCTGTCGTGCTTGAGGCCGAACTCGGAGGCGTAGTTGTCGAACTTCCACGTGTAGCCGAAGGTCGGCGTGACCTCTTCCATCGGGTAGAGGGTGAACTGGACGTTCACCTTGTCCTGCTGGCGATCGGCCTCGTCGTACTTGCGCAGGTAGGGGAGCTGCGGCGGGCGGGTGTTCGGGTCGCCGCCGAAGGGCTCGGAGTACTCGTAGCGGCCGTTCTGGCGCCAGCTATGGGCGTAGCTCGCCTTCGCGCCGATGAAATTGCAGGGCTTCGTGTCGAAAGCGAGGCTGGCCGTGTGCTCGTAGGTCACGTCGGTTTCGCGCAGGTCGCGGTCCATGTAGTCGAGACGATAGCCGGGCGTGATCCGCGAATTCATCGGGAGCTTGATGCCGACATCCAGGCTCGCCGACTGGGTGAGCCACTGGAAGAGCTCGTTGGAGTGCTCCTCGTTCTCCCACACCTGGTCGAAGATGGCGAACCCGGGCAGTTGGATCTCTTCCGACTGGTTGTCGTAGTTGTAGAGGCGATACTTGGCGCGGATATCGACACCCTCGATGGCGCGATTGCTCACGCCGAACGTGAAGTCCGAGGTGCGAATGTCGAAGTCGCCGTTCTGCACGGGCAGGTTGGCGCGGTCCCAGGCATTGAAGGGGACCACTCCGTTCACGACGCTGACGGCCGGAGCGCCGGTGTTCATCGCCGTGTTGGAGGTATAGGGGAGGAACTGGTCTTCCTGCAGGCGCCAGGCATAGGTGAAGCCGGCATTCACGCGGGTCTCGTACGGCAGATCGACGCCGAACGAGATTCCGGCATGGTGCCGCATGTTGCTGGGCCACAGATCGACCCGGTGGATGTTCGACCCGGAGTTCGTCGTCGCGCTGTAGGCGCCGGTCGTCGTATGCGGGGTGAGGCGGTGCGGGTTGTCGAACCGGAAGGAGTCGTTCCGGTTCTCGAAGTACTCGAACCCGTACTCCGCGGCCACGCGCACGCCGTCCTCGGCGTAGACGATCCGCGCCACGGCTTCGCTGGTGCCGTAGTCGATGGGCTCGACCAGGCCGAGCGCCAGGCCGAAACCGGTGCCGTAGCCGATCGGGCGACCGCCGTAGCGTTCCTCGTGCTTAAGGTAGATGCCGAAGGTCACCGGGTCGAACTCCTGCCACTCGAGGTTCAGCTCGTAGCGATCCCGCTGCAAGCCGATCTCGTCGATCGTGGCCGCCTCGGTCTGGAAGCCGGAGAGGAGGCGGGCGACCGTGCGCAACTTCGTGGTCGCGACGGAGGAGCTGTCGGTCAAGGTGGGGCCGGCAGCCTGCAGGGTCGACTGCATGATGTCGGGGAAGTGCATGAAGTCCGTGCCCGCGCCGGAGAAGAGCGTCTTGGCGTCGCGCTCGAACCGATGCGGAATGCGATTCATCCCGAACTCAAGCTTCCACTTGCCGTAGCTGCCGAACTTCATGTCGATGCGCATGTCGTCCTGCGAGGCGTCCTCCACGCGCACGTCGAGGAAGTAGCTCTGGTCCTTGTTCTCGAAGCCGAGCCAGATCAGGTCCGCGGAGGCGCCCTGCGGGATCTCGCGGTACTCCTCGAACTTGGCTTTGTCATTGGGTCCCATGACGCCCTGGCCGGTGATCTGCACTTCGGTCTGCAGGCCGGGGATCAGGGAGTCCTCGGATTTCTTGTCGTCGGCCCACGCCGTTCCGGTCATCCCGCAGAGCAGGAGGCCGGCCAGGACGAGGCCAAACCGGTCGGTAGTCCTCATCGAGTCTGCCTCCTAGCGTTCAAAGAAGTTGCCGGACGGGTGGTTGCTGCCATGGAACTGCGGGTGGCAGTTCAGGCAGGCGTTTCCCATCGAGCGGGTGGACGCGTTGACGCCGTGGGCAAGGGTCGTGGCGTCGTAGACGGTGCCCGGGTGGCGGCTGATCGAGTGGCAGCGCTGGCAGACAAAGGGTTCCTGAACGATCAACAGCTTGTCATGCAGCGAGCCGTGCGGGTTGTGGCAATTCAGGCAGTTCTCCATCACCACCGGATGTTCCCACAGGAAAGGCCCGCGCTTCTCCGTGTGGCACTTGTAGCACGTCTCGTTGTTGGTGGGCGTCCTCAGGTTCTTGTCGTAGGGCGTGCCGTGGGGGTTGTGGCAGTCGCTGCAGCCGATCTTGCCTTCGCGGATCGGATGGTGCGACTGCTTGGCCAGGTCGGAGTTCACCTGCTTGTGGCAGGTGGCGCAGGTCTCGGCCTCGGTCGGCTTCTTGAGCTGCTTCGGCCCTTCGGCCGCGTGCACCGAGTGGCAGCTCACGCACGAGACGTCGCGCGCGGCGTGCTTGCCCTGTTTCCAGTCCGGGTGCGTTTTCGTGTGGCAGGTCAGGCACTGCGCGGCCTGGGTCGCCGCGGAAGCCTTCGACTTGTCGCCGAACTTCAGGATCGTGCCCTGGCTGCCGCCGTCGTCCACGTGCTTGCTGCCCGGGCCGTGGCAGCTCTCGCACTCGTGCGTCGCGGCCGGCGAACGCGGATTGGCCTTCTTCGCGTGCAAGGTGTGATCGAAATTCTTCACGTCTTCTTCATGGCACTCCACGCAGGCCGCGCGGCCCACGTAGTTCGCCCCGGCGGGCGCTTGCCAGACGGCGCTCGGCTCGGCAGCCTCCTTGGCGCCACCACTTGACGTACAGGACGCCACCCAGCCGGTCAGGCCGATGGCCAGAACACCCCACGCCAGCACCAGAATCCACCTTCTCGTGCCAGTCGTAGGCGGGCGACGGTCGCCCAACGATCCCATCATGAATGTACCCTCCTTGTTCGGCCAAACAGACAACCCCGCGCGCCCTCCTGCAAACATCGTTCCGGCGCCCAACGTACCCCGCCGAAGTTTTCGACATTTGGGGAGGGATTTGTCAAGTCCCGCGTCCGGACGCGGGGCGCCTCGACTCCGGGTGCTGCAAGAGCGCGGCAGGGCGAATGCAAATGCGTGCGCCATCAAGGGATGGGGAGCCCGGCAGGGAGTAGGGCTGGGGAGGAATCCGCGAGCGGGTCGGGGGAAGTCCCGCAGATGCACATGGCAACCCCTGCGGCTCGCGCAACTTGCGACGGGCTAGTGGATATGACGGGGGTGATGGGTAGCGCGTACTGCGGGGACGCGCCACCGGGGGCCGGATCGGCGGCGACGGCGGGCAGCGCGCGCCACCCGCGCGGGGGGCAGGCGGCCTGCCCTGGTCTCCTCGCACGCCGACCGCTGCACGCTTGCAGCAGCAGCGGCCGCGCGATGCAATACGGCGACTACCCTATCACCACGCGCCACCCAGCCGCGGGCCCCCTCCCCTCGGCCCGCGCGCCGGCTCGCCCCCACCGGTAGCCAAACCTCCGCCACCGCCCCCATTGGACCCCATCCCTCCGCTAAATCATTCGCATTCCTGCGGTTATGGCGCAAGACTTGTGTAGAGCCGGGTTTGATTGGGAGACCGGTTCGGCTCGAAGTGTGGATTAGGAGGTGTCTGGATGATCGGTTTGCGGGATGGCCCCCGGCTGCTGGCGATGCTGGCGGTGCTCGGCCTCGCACTGGCGTGCCTGGCCTCGTGTACTTCAGGTAAACACCCTGGTTCCGAGGAGTCGGCGGCCTGGGTCAAGATCGAGGGCGCGACGTACGCGGACACGGACGCGTGCATCACCTGCCACGAGGACCAGTCCACGCATCTCGCGGAGACGCTGCACGGCAAGAAGAACGACCCGCGCACGCCGGCCGCGAAACACCAGTGCCAGTCCTGCCACGGCCCGGGCAGCGTCCACGTGAAGAATCACGAGGACGACAAGGAAGGCCTGAACGACATCATCCGGTTCAGCGCCAAGGCGGGCTTCCCGCCGGCGCAGTTGACCGCGCAGTGCCTGTCCTGCCATGAAAGCATGACCAAGTCGCGCTGGCACTCCACCCTGCACGCGCTGAACGACGTTTCCTGCGTCAGTTGCCATTCGGCGCACTCGCCGAAGGGCAAGCCGCAGCTCAAGCTCGAGAACGAGGTCGAGACCTGCGCGCAGTGCCACAAGGATGTGCGCGCGCAGTTGGAGCGCCCCTCGCACCACCCCGTCCGCGAAGGCAAGCTCACGTGCAGCAATTGCCACACGCCCCACGGGTCCGGCCATGACAAGGAAATGAAGAAGACGGGTGTCAACGACACCTGCTTCCAGTGCCACCAGGACAAGCGCGGGCCGTTCCTGCACGAGCATCCGCCCGTGTTCGACAACTGCGCCAATTGCCACACTCCCCACGGCAGCAACAACACCCGTCTGCTGTTGGCCGACCCGTCCGATCTCTGCCAGATGTGCCATCAGGGCAGCGGGCACTTCGGACTGTACGACAACAGCACCTCCATCGAAGGCGGCGGTTCGCCCTCCGGCAGGGCGTGGGCTCCCGGTACCCGCAGCATGGGCCGGGGTTGCCTCAACTGCCACACGAAGATCCACGGCAGCAACCATCCGTCGGGCATGTTCTTCAATCGATAGGGGATGACTGGTGATGAGAAACCGTTTTCTGGCAATCCTCCTCGTGGTCGCCTTGTTGGTGCCGACGGCTGCCGCCCTCGCCCAGGATGGAGACAGTCAGTCGCCGCCACAGGCCTCGTCCACGACCACGACTCCGCCTCCGGCTCCGGTGAAATCGGACGACCAGCTCTTCGACGGTCTCGAAGGCCGCGTCAAGATCAAGGCCCAGGCGGCCACCAACCTCGACCAGGCCTCGAAGTTCCTCGAGTACCGCGACGAACCGATCGGTCCGATCGCGGACTGGATCGAGGTCGCGAGCAAACAGACCGCGAACGACGACTGGTTCTTCAGCATGGAAGTCCAGGACGCGGCGCAGAAGGACGCCCGCTACGCCTGGGAGTTCGGCCGCTACGGCCAGTTCAAGGTCGAGTTCCAGTGGGACCGCATCATCCACAACTACGCCTTCAACGGCGAGACCCCGTATGCGGGCATCGGCTCGAACTACCTGACCCTGCCCGACCCCATGCAGTCCGCCCTGGAAGCGCTGCCGGGCGGCATCGTGGTCAGCACCAGTGCGCCGACCTCCACCCTTGCCCAATCCACCGCCAAGGCCAACCTGCTCCGCAGCTTCTGGAATTCGGAAGACGTCGGGGACGAGCTGTTCCTGCAGCGCGACCGGCTCCACCTGCGCACCGAGTGGACGGTCATGGACCCGATCTCCTTCTACACCGAGTTCCGCTACGAGGGCCGCAACGGTCAGCGACCGGAGTACAATCGCCTCGGCCTCAACGGTTCCAACACCTCCGCCATCGAACTGCCGGTTCCCCTCGACGCGAAAATCTGGGAAGCCGAGTTCGGCGTCAAGTACGCCGAGGGACCGTTCGATGCCACGGTCAAGTACGAGTACAGCAAGTTCGACAACGCCAACAAGAAGTTCATGTGGGACAGCCCGATCCGGATCACCGACAGCGCCACCCAGGGCCCGGCCGTGTACAGCAAGTCGCTCGAGCCGGACAACCAAATGCACGAAGTGGCCCTGGAACTCGGGTATTCCCTGGACTTCTGGCGCACGCGCATCTCCGGTGAGGCCGCCGCCGCCTGGGAACTCATGAGCACCGACCTGGAGGCCTACACCACCAACTCGACGCTGACCATGCCGGCTGCGCTCACCCCGACCTTTGGGTCGGGCAGCCTGGCCAACGAAGCCAACCTCCCCAACGGCGGCAACTACAACGCCGAGATCAACATCCAGAGCTACAACCTCCTCGTCACCAGCCATCCGGTCGATGAGGCTGACATTCGCGCCACCTTCCGGCACCGCCGGCAGAACAACGACTCCGAGAAGCTCGATTTCCCGATCGAGCTCGCCTACGGCGACTACGGGGCGGTCACCAACATGATCAGCACCACCGGCGGGTACTTCCCCATCCCGCGCTACGAGTACGACCAGTGGACCGCCGGCGTGGACTTCGGCTATCGCGTGAGCGAACTAAAGTCGCGGTTCTTCGCCGGGTACGCGTACAACGAATGGGACCGCCAGAACCTGATCGTGGACAGAACCTCGGAACACACCGTCAAGGGCGGGGTCGAGACCAAGTGGACCCGGGATCTGAAGACCAAGGTGACCTACATGCAGGCGATGCGCGGCCACTCGGAGCGGAATTCGCCGGTCATGGCGAATTCCGCGGGGATCGGCGTGCCGCAGCTCGAGCGGTACGACTGGTCGAATCGCATCCGCCACCGTCCGCGGTTCGATCTGAACTGGCAGATCATGGACGGCCTCGCCCTGAGCGGCCAGTACGTCTACACCTACGACGACTACAAGCCGGTGTTCGGTCTGAAGGAACTGTCGCGGCACGAAGGGGAAGTGGACATCGAGATCGAGCCGTGTGCCGGCGTCATGGTGTCGCCGTTCCTCGGCTACGCTGCGCAGCGACTGTTGCAGGTGGAGAGCCCTGGTCGTCAGAGCAGCTCTACTTTCAACTACACGACCAGTCCCTGGGCCTATGACGAGGGGTCCGACACCTACACCCTCGGCCTGAAGACCCGGTTCGACGTGGTCAAGGATCGCCTCCAACTGCTTCTCGACTACCGGTTCCAGAAGAACCACACCGACCTCGATGTCGACAGCGATCTCGGGACGTCGTCGGCCGATGATGCCAACTTCTTCGTCCCCGTCGACATCAACGACTCGGAGAACTCCACGCGGAACTCCATCACCACCCGCCTGCAGTGGAAGCCGTCGAAGGCGGCCACGCTGGAGCTCGGGTACCTCTACGACCAGTACAACTCGGACCTCTGGCTCCTGGACGGCATGACGCCGATCCCCTTCAGCGCCCAGGGCGCGGCGGTGGGAATCATCAGCATGAACCAGCGGTTTGAGGACGCCGAAGTCCACATGTTCTGGCTCTCGGGCGAGTACAAGTTCTAGTCGCAGGGAACCAGACCCACTCCCAATCGACCCTCAGCGGGGCCGGCGGAATACGCCGGCCCCGCTTCCGTTGGGGGAGGGGGGCGGGGGGGCGCTGTGCATTGCCCACATCTCCCCGCTGGGCGCCGGTGCCCAAGAAGCCCTGACGCCAGCGACGATGCGGGCATTTCAGCACTTCCTGGCCGTGCTTTCGATGCGTGCGGCCGGTACGGTCGAGCAGGAAGAACGGACATGCACCCTCGCGCGCAGGCGGGGCGGGCACAAGGCCCGCCCCTACGCGAATCCCAGTAGTGGGCGGAGCTACGGCTCCGGGTCCGAGTCTAGCCGATCTTCGGGTCAGTGAAAAAAAACCGTCTCTCGGCATGCTCCGTGGGTTCGGCGGCGATCAATCCCGCCTCTCCCCCACCCCATCGCATCCCTCCTCCGCGCCGGGGAGCTATCATCCCGCCCGAATTCGCACGTTTTTTCTTGCCGCGGCGGCCGATCTCAGGTATAGACCGGCGCTCTGCTCAGGGTGCACTGGAGTTGTTTGGTCGCGTAGGTTTGGAGGTGTCTGGATGAAGGGACTGTGGGATCGCCGCCGGCTCCTGGCGCTGCTGGCGCTGAGCGGCGCCGCGCTGGGCGGATTGGCCTCGTGTACCTCCAAGAAACACACCGAGGCGGCGGACACGACGGCCTGGGTCAAGATCGAGGGCGCGACCTACGTGGACAATGACGCGTGCATGACCTGCCACGCGGATCAGGCGGAACATTTCAAGACTACGCGCCACGCCAAGATGAACGACCCGCGCACCCCCGCGGCAAAGCACGAATGCCAGAGCTGCCATGGACCCGGCAGCGTGCATGTCAAGAACCACGAGGACGACAAGGAAGGCCTGAACGACATCATTCGCTTCACCGAGGGCAAGGGCTTCCCCGGCGCGCAGCTCGCGGCCCAGTGCCTCGAATGCCACCAGGGCGAGAAGCGCGCCTGGCAGACCACGTCGCACGCCGCCACGGGCATGGCCTGCGCGAGCTGCCACTCGATCCATTCGCCCCAGGGGGACAAGCAGCTCAAGCAGGCGACCGAGCTGGAGACCTGCGCCCAGTGCCACAAGGACGTGCGCAACCAGATGCAGCGCCCCTCCCACCATCCCGTGCGCGAGGGCAAGATCGGCTGCAAGGACTGCCACGACCCGCACGGCACCGGCTACGAGAAAAACCTGAGAGGCGCCAACCCCAACGACACCTGCTTCAAGTGCCACCAGGAGAAGGCCGGCCCCTACCTCTGGCAGCATGCCCCGGTGTTCGAGAACTGCCTCACCTGTCACACCCCGCACGGCTCGAACAACCGCGTCCTGCTCGCCGCCAAGCCCCCGCAGCTCTGCCAGCGCTGCCACTCGGACTCGCAGCACCCCGGCACCGTCTACGACAAGACCACCCTCTTCGAAGGCTCGACCCCGAACGCCCACGCCGTGCACAACGCCTGCATCGACTGCCACTCCCAGATCCACGGCTCCAACCACCCCGGCGGCAAGTTCTTCATGCGCTAACCCCTTCCCCACAGCACTGGAGACGAACAACATGAGGTTCGCTTGGATGCTCGGGGGAATGCTGGCCGCCACGGCGCTCGCCCCCCTCCCGCTCGCCCGCGCCCAGGACGGCGCACCGAACCCGCAGGATGCTCCGCCCGCCGCCGCAGCCCCGGCGGCCCCCGCACCCGCCGCACCCGCCGCGCCTGCGGCCCCGGTGACCCCGGCACCGGCGCCGGCCGCGGAAGCCAAGAAGCCCGCCCCCAAGGCCGCCGGCTCAGACGGCAGCATGTTCGACATCCTCACCGGCTCGGTCGAGATCCGCGGCCAAGGGACGTCGAACCTGGACAAGGCGTCGCGCTTCCTCGAATACCGCGACGAGCCCACCGGCCCGGTCGCGCCGTGGATCGAGGTCGCCACCCGTTCCCGCCCCGACGACGATTACTACTTTTCGGCGACCATGAAGGACGCGGCCCAGGACGACACCAATGCGGGCTTCGAGTTCGGCCGCTACGGCGTCTTCTCCGTGACCTTCGGTTATAACCGCATTCTCCACCGCTACGGCAGCGGCGCCTACTCGCTCTACGGGGGCGTCGGAACCAACCGTCTCACCCTGCCCGATGCGCTCCAGGCCTCCCTGCAGGCGGCGGGCACCGTCGCCGCCGGGCGCAACCTCCTCGCCGCGGCCAACGTCGCCGCCCGCGACGTGGACGATGAGCTGCGCGTCGAGCGCGACATCCTCAAGATGACCATCAGCTACGTGGAAATCCCCGGCGTCCGCCTCTACACCGACCTCCGCTATGAAGACCGCGACGGCGCCAAGCCGGTCGCCGGTTCCTTCGGCCACGGCAACTTCGACGAAATCGCCGAGCCGCGCTCCCATCACATCTTCTCCGCCGAAACCGGCGCCGTCTACGCCTGCGACGCCTTCGACGCGCGCGCCTACTACCGCTTCTCCTCCTTCGACAACCTCAACGCCTCCGTCGAGTGGGACAACTTCTTCCGCGCAACCGACGCCGCCACTTCCACCGGTCAGTCGCGCGGTCGCATCGCCCTTGCGCCCGACCACCTCGCCCACACGGTCGGATTTCAGGCGGGGGTCAACCTGCCGCTGCGCACGCGCATCAACGCCGAGGCCTCGTCCGAGTGGCGCACGGCCGACAACGACCTCCTGCCCTACACCATCAACACCGCCACCAACCTCCCCGCCGCGCTCGGCGGCGCCAAGGCGAATCTCACCTCCTCGCTCCCGCAGGAGAGCTTCGAGGGGCGCATCAACACTCAGGTGTACTCCGTAGTCGCGACCAGCCGCCCGCTCGACCCGCTCGACCTCAAGGCGGTCGCGCGCATGCGCCAGCAAAACGACGATTCGGAGCGGATCGACTTCCCCGGCTACGTCCAGTACGACGGCACCTTCCGTACCCTCGGCATCGAGAACGAACGCTACGAATTCGACAAGATGACCGGCTCCTTCGACGCCGGCTATCGCGTCTCCGAGTGCCGCACCCGCTTCTCCGGCGGCTACCAGTACGACCGCTATGACCGCGACGAACGTGACGTCGAGCGCGTCGAAGAGCACACGGTGCGCGTCGGCGCCGAGACCAAATGGTGCGGCGCGATCAAGACCTCCTTCGGCTACAGCCAGAGCTGGCGCCTGCGCGGCACGCTCGACGCCCCGGTGCCGAACGAGTTCCCCAACCTCGGCCGTTACGACTGGACCTCGCGCGACCGCCAGAAGCCGAGCGCCCGCGTCAACGTCACCCCCTGCGACTGGGCCGAGATCGCGATCCAGTACAGCTACCTGCTCGACAATTACGACACCGAGTTCGGCCTGCGCGACGCCAAGGGCCATGAGGTCAGCCTCGACCTCGACCTCAACCCCTGCGACCGCATCGCCCTCAGTCCCTACGGCGCGTACTCCAACTACACCTTCGACCAGAAGAACCGCCAGGGCGCGAGCAGCGGGATCAACAGCCCCTACGCGGGGTTCGGCGACTCCAGCTTCTCGAACTGGACGGCGGTGGACACCGGGGACTCGATCACCTTCGGCATCACCTCGATGTTCGTGGTGGTCAAGGAACGCCTGAAGCTGTCTACGGACTATACCTGGGCGTACAACCGCTCGGACATCCACCTGGACAGCCCGCTCGGGCCGTCATCGGCGACCGATCTCAACTTCCGCGTGCTCCAGAGCATGATGGACGCGCAGAACAGCGAGCGCAGCACCGTGAACGTGCGCTGGGACTACACGCCGTCGAAGCGCTTCACGCTGTCGCTCGGCTACACCTACGACTCGTACGACGCGAAGGTATCGTTCGACGAGGGGCTGACCGGCGTCCCGGCCAGTTCGAGCGGCGGGTTCTTCGGGTACTTCATGACCCAGGAATACGAGAACACCGACGTGCACCTGTTCTTCCTGTCGGCGACGTACAAGTTCTGAGCCGACGGGTCGACAAGACTACGCACAACACCCTATACGCGGGCCGGGCCTTCGGGTCCGGCCCGCGTTCGTTTGGCGGGGGCGGGGAGGGGGCTGATCGTTGCCCACAAGTTCGGGCTGGACACCGTACCGAGCGGGCGGGCCATCGCAGCGACTGCCCCGTTGGCATCCGCATGGCTTGGTTTGTAGTGCCGGGCTTCAGCCCGGGTTCGTCGCCGGCCTTCAGGCCGGCTGCCCACGGCGTACGCCGGGCCGGAGATGGACCGAGCGGCCCTCTCGAGCACGCGCGTCGAGGGTTGCCGGGCTGAAGCCCGGCAAACAAACCCGGGCTGAAGCCCGGTACTACAAGCCTCCAAGCCCTTCCCCATGGGAGCGAGTGTACGGTCTCCAGCAGCCAGACATGTGGGTGAGGATCCGCGTAGGCCCATCCCCCCCTCCTCCGCCCCTGGAATCCACGGCCCTGCGTGCCCGCACGCGATCCGGGCGGTTCTGCCAGGGTCCGGCGACCCGGGCCTCCGCGGCACAACCGTTGCATGGCAACCACCTGGGGGGTAGGTTCGATGCCATCCCCGCCGCGAGCGATGCGCCGGCCGGCGGGGAGCTGGGCCCGCCGGCAGTCCGCGCACTGTCGCGCGCGTCGGGTACGAATCCTGCGCGCGGGCGAGCGGCGGCCATGCCTGCACCGCTGCTGGATTTTACGCGTCACCGTGGTCCCTTCCGCACCCTCGGAGGTTTCGCCATGTCGTCCGCCCCGCGCCTCCTCTCCGGCTTCGCCGCGCTCGCCGTGTTGCTCTGCGCGGCCGCGGCGGACGCGCAGGACACGCCGCTCCTGTCCGCCCCGCAGCCCGTGCAGGCGGCGCAGACGACCGAGCCGATGGCCGATCCCGCCCCCGCCTCGCCCAGCCTCCACCCCACGGGCGAAAGCGCCTACCCCATCCGCGCCCCCATCGGCAACCTCCTCGACCTGCAAGTCTTCGGCGAGGGCGGCTACAAACAGACCGACTGGTTCCGGAAGGACTACGACTACGAGTCCTTTTCCACCTTTCTCGAAACCCGCCTCCTCGCCACGAACGTCCCGGTACTCGCGAAGGCCTACGTCGAGCCCTTCCTCCGGACGGTCTTTTCCGGAAACAGCGCCGCGGCGGACGGACTGCGCGACCCGTTCTACGAGAACGTCTTCCTCTACGGCGTCGGCGTCGGGTGGCGGCCGATCCGCCTCCTCCCCCCGCCCCCGAGCGACGGGTCCGGACGCGCGACCCTCTATGACTGGGTCGAGCCCCTCCGCGTCTATGCGGAAAAGGACTGGTGGGTCGGCCTCCGGGGCGACTTCGACCCGCTGCCGAGCGACGACTGGCGCGTCGGCATCGACTACTATCGCGAGACCCGGTCCGTGGGCGAGCCGCACCACGACCGGCTCTGGGCGGAGATCTTCTGGGACCTGCGCTGGCACGACACGAACTTCTTCGCGAACGACTTCCAGGACGTCGTCTTCTCGTCTACGGTGAAGGCCGGGGTCAACTGGCCCTATATCGGCGAGCAGCAGGCCCTGCAGCCGTACCTCGCCCTCGACGTCAACGCGAGCGGGAACGACTACTATCTCTTCAATCGCGCCTCCGGCGGAGCCGGGCTGCGGATCACCACCGACCTCCCGCTCGGCGGCGAAAGCCGTTCCTGGACGCTGCGCACCCGCTGGTTCGCGGAGTACCAGCATGAAATCGGGTACTTCCATGAGCGTGTCGCCGTCGACGGCGATTCGCCTCCGGGCTACGAGCTCCGGTTCGGCTTGAGCTTCAGCCTGAATCGCTACTAGTGTCCCGTCTACGTCGTTGCTTGGGGTCGTTCAATCCGTGGCCCCTCGGGGCGCCTCACGAGGCGCCCCTACGCGGACCGGAAGATTCGATGTTGACGGAACACTAGCCCGAAACCAGCGCGTACGCCGGCGGACGAACGCTCAGCCCCGAAGGAGCGCCGAACCCATGCGCCTGCACCGACTCCTGTTCGCGGCGGCGCCGCTCGGCTCGCTCCTCGCCCTCGTCTCCTGCGTTCGCCTGATGGGCGATCCGCCGCCGACGCCGCCTCCCGCGGCGCCTGCCCCCGCCGCGGGCGCCCCCACCGCG
>JACRIP010000581.1 GCA_016220045.1 Planctomycetota bacterium | reverse complement strand
TCCTTCCATCCCCCCATCCCCGATCGATCCCACCCTTGACTTGGCAGCGGGAGAAAGACCACCATGCGCATCGCTCGGCTGGCGACCCTCCTCACCCTGTCCGCGGCCCTCCTCCTCCTCCTCCTCCCCCCCACCCGGTCCGCGCAGCCGGCGCCGCCCGCTGCCCCACCCGCCCCGGCGCCCGCCGCACCGGCGCCCGCGCCCGACCCCCTCGCACCCGCGCGCGCCGCCATGGCCGACCGCGATTACCCGGCCGCCGCCACCGCCTTCCTCGCCGCCGTCGCCGCCAACCCCGCCGCACCCGACGCCGACGCCGCCCTCTTCCTCGCCGCCAAGGCCCAGTTCCTCGCCCGCTCCTTCGCCGCCGCCGCCGACGTCGCCGCACGCGTCGAGAAGGAGTACCCCAAGTCGCCCCTCCTCCTCAAAGCCCGCTACCTGCGCGCCGAAGCCAAAATCCAGCTCCGCGAGCACGGACCCGCCGCCGACCTGCTGCGCGAACGCGCCGAACTCTTGGGTTCACCCGAGACCCGCGCCGCGCTCGCCGGCTTCTACCTCGAGCTCGCCCGCGAATTCTACGTCCCGCCCGCCCCCACCACCAACCCCACCGAAAACGAAGCCTCCCACCCGCCCGATTTCGCCCGCGCCGCCACGCTTTTCACCGCCGCCCGCGACGTCGGCCTGCCGGAGGAGCGCGCGCCCGAGGTCCTCACCGCCCTCGCCTACTGCCACCTGCGCACCGGCAACCTCGCCGCCGCCGAAGCCGCCGCCCAGGAGGTCGTCCGCGACTACAAGAAGTACAGCGCCCGCGCCGAAGCGCTGTTCCTGCTCGGCGCCGTGGAGTTCGGGCAGCAGAAATGGTCCGCCGCGCGCGAGCTGTACCAGACGCTCATCGACGAATATCCGGCATCTGCCTGGGTGCCGCGCTCACGCTTCCGGATCGGCGAATCCTACGCGCCGCTCGCGCCGCGCGACGCGACCGACCGCGACAACGGCATCGCCGCCTGGCGCACCGTCGTCGAAAAACACGGCGACGACGGTCATGCGCCGCTCGCCCAGCTCGGCATCGCGTCAGCCTTGTCTGCTCAGGGGGACACCGCGGGGGCCATCGCCGGCTGGCGCGAATTCCTGCGCCGCTGGCCCAAGCACGCCGACGCGCCCAAGGCGCAGTTCGCCGTCGCCCAGTCGCTGCTCGCCCAGCACAAGTTCGACGACGCCGCCGCCGCCGCCTCCGAGTTCCTCGCCGCCTTTCCGAGCGACCCGCTGTGGACCTCCGCGCAGAACCTGATCGTCGAAGCCGCCTTCGCGCGCGGGACCATCGCCGTGGCCGACAAGGACCATGAGAAGGCGGTCGCCGCCTGGAGCCGCTTCATCGACCAGTTCCCGCTCTCGCCGCGCGCGCCGCAGGCGCAGTTCGGGCTCGGCGAAGTGCGCGCCGCCCAGGAGCGCTGGTCCGACGCGATCGCCGAATGGCAGCGCGCCGCCGCGAAGTATCCCCAGGACGGCGCCGCGCCGGCGGCCCTGCTGAAGGCCGCGCGCGCCATCGAGGACAAGCTCGGCAAGATGGAGGAAGCGCTCGCGGGCTACGAGCGGGTCGCCAAGGACTACGGCGCCACCCCGTTCGGGCGCGAGGCCGGGCTGCGCGCCACGCAGATGAAGGAGAAGTTCCTGCTCCTGCGCGTGGACCGCGCCTATACCAGCGCCGAACCCGCGCAACTGCACGTCGAGACGCGCAACATCGAGAAGCTCGAACTGCGCGCCTACAAGCTCGACCTCCTGGAGTACTTCCGCAAGAAGAGCTCGATCGCGGGCTTCGAGCAGATCGCGGTCGAAGTGGTCAAGCCGGACTCGACCTGGGAGGAGCCGACGCGCGAGTACGCGCGCCTCAAGCTGATCGCCCGCGAACTGGAACTCCCGCTCAAGGGCGAGGGCGCGTGGATCGTGGTCGCGCGCGGCGGGGACTATACGGCGACAACCCTAGTCCTCATCTCGGACGTGAGCGTGGTCACCAAGGAGGCGCCGCAGCAATTGCTGGTCTGGGCGAAGGACGAGGTGACCGGCAAGCCGGCGCCCGACGTGACGGTGCTGGTTTCGGACGGCGCCACGCTGGTCGCCGACGGCAAGACCGGCGCGGACGGCGTGTGGACGCGCGAGTTCGAGCGCCCGCGCGGCAACGTGCGCGTCTTCGCCTACCGGAAGGGCTCGTACGCCTCGAACGAGTCCGCGCTGACGAATCTCGCGGTCTGGGGCTACCAGACCAAATGCTACCTCTACACGGATCGCCCGGTCTACCGGCCGAACCAGGCCGTGCGCCTGAAGGGCGTGCTGCGCCGGGTGAAGGCCGGCTACTACGACGTGAGCGCCGGCGAGAAGATGAAGCTCAGCGTGCGCGACCCGAACGGGCTGGTGCTGCTCGACAGGGAGTTGACCACCAACGACTTCGGGACGGTGGCGGACGAGGTCTTCCTGGGCGACGCGCCCGCGCTCGGCAGCTACGCGATCACGGCGATGGTCGGGGATTCGCCGTACAGCGGCGAGTTTCAGGTCGAGGAGTATCGCAAGCCGGAGTTCACGGTGGACGTGAAGCCGGAGCGCGAGGCCTATGCGCTGGGCGAGACCGTGAAGGCGAAGGTGCAGGTGACCTATACCTTCGGCGGCGGCGTGCCCGGCGCGGAACTGACCGTGCGCGCGGTGAAGGCGCCGTACCAGTTCGACACCACGAAGTACGCGGACTATGCCTGGTACTACTCGACGATGGCCAAGGCCGACGAGGAGCAGCGCAAAGAGCGGCAGGGCGGCGGCGCAGGAGAGCCGGCGGAGGAGCCGCTCCTGGAGACCACGCTGCGCACCAACGAGAAGGGCGAGGCGGAGCTGACCATTCCGACCGGGCACGTCGACCGCAACGTCGCCATCGGCATCATCGTCCTGGCGCGCGACGTCACGAATCGCTGGGTGAGCGGCTACGCGAGCGTACCGATGACCGCGCGTTCCTTCTGGAGCGTGGTGAAGACCGCCAAGAAGCTCTTCCAGCCGAAGGAGAAGATTGCGGCGACGCTGATCGCGGTGAACGCGGCGGAAACGCCGCTGGCCACCGAGGGCAAGCTGGTCGTGCTGCGGCGCCGGATGGACGGCGGGCAGGTGGTGGAGGAGCCGATCAGCGAGGCGCCGGCGGCGACCGCCGAGAACGGCCGCGGCGAAGTCGTGTTCACGCTCGACAAGCCGGGCGAATACCTGTTGCGCTACGTGGGCAACGACCGCGCGCGCAAGCAGCCGGGCGAGGAGGGCTCGACCTCGATCACCGTCGAGGGCGCGGCCGAGGACCTGGCCAAGCAGGCGCGCATCGTCGCCGACCGCCGCGAGTACAAGCGCGGCGAAACCGCGCGCGTGGTCGTGAACTCGCCGATCGAAAACGTCTCGGCGCTCCTGACCTTCGAAGGCGAAAAGGTCTTCGAGTACCAGGTGTTGGAGCTCAAGGATCGGGCGACGACCCTATCCATCCCGATGAAGGACGCCTACTGCCCCAACGTGTTCCTCTCGATCGCCATTCCGCACAAGAACACGCTCTATGCCGACACCGAGCAGGTGTACGTCTTCAAGTTCGCGACGCTGTCGGTCGCGGCGCGCACGGGCGAGGCGCGGCCGGGCGGGCAGGTCACTTTTGACGTGACCGCGACCGACCAGAACGGGCAGCCGGTGGCGGCGGAGTTCTCGCTCGGGCTCGTCGACGAGGCGGTCTACTCGATCGCGGGGGAGAAGACGCCGCACATCCTCGGGCACTTCTACGCGGGCGCGCGGCAGAATGCGGTGGTTACCCGGTGCTCGTACGAGTTCAAGCACGCGGCGCAGACCAAGACGGTCTCGGCCGACCTGAAGAAGGAGATGTCGCGGCGGGCGCAGGCGTCGAGCGTGGCCCTGCTCGAAGCCGGGCGGCGCGCCGAGGAGAGCGGACGCATGATGGAGGCGATGGACGAGGTGGCGGCCATGGAGGCGACGGGGGGCGTGAGCGACGCCATCGGCGTGGGCGGCGGCGGCGGCGGGGCGGGTAGCTACGGCGGGGCCTTCGGCGGGCGCGTGAATCGGCGCGCGCACGGCGGCGGGGCGGCGACGGGCGCTCCGGCGCCGGCTTCGCCCCCGGCGGGAGCGGCGAACGCCCCCGGGCGGGACGGCTCGAAAAAGAACGGCGAGCTGCGCGAACGCGCCAAGCTCAAGGACGCCAAGGGGGACATGGCGTTCGCCGAGGCGGATGCC
>JACRIP010000585.1 GCA_016220045.1 Planctomycetota bacterium | reverse complement strand
GCCGCGCTCCGCATGGCCGGCTTCGGCATCGTGCTCCTGGGCTACCTCGCGCTGCGCTACACGCTCTTCGGCCAGCTTGGTCACCGGCAGGCGCTGCTCCAGGAATACCGGATTCCCCCTACGAACGGCGGATGGCTCCTGGTCCAGTCCTTCGGCGCCTACCTGCGCCTCCAGCTCGTGCCCTGGCCCCTCCTCGCGACCCACTGCTGGAATTCGGTGCGCGAGCGCATGCTGGCGGACCTCACCCAGCCTGCGACCTGGGCGGGCCTCGCCGCGCTCGCCGCCGCCGCCGGCCTGTTCGCGGGCGCCCTGGCGCGCCGCCGCGTCGCCGTCGCCGTGGGCGTGGCCTGGTTCTTCGTCGCCCTCTTCCCGGTCTCCAACCTGGTGCTCCCGGTCGGCGTGATCTACAGCGAGCGCGCGCTCTACCTGCCGTCGGTCGGGCCGTGCGCCCTGCTGGCCGCGCTCCTGGTCGCGCTCGCGACGCGCTGCCGGCCCGAGCGCCGGGGCGTCGCGATCGCCCTCCTGCTGGTCGCGCTCTCCGTGCCCTGGATGCGCCTGACCTGGCTGCGCAACCTCGACTGGCGGAGCAACGAAAGCCTGTTCTCCGACCTGATCCGCCGGGAACCGCACAACCCGAAGAACTGGCTCGGGCGCGCGCAGGACGCGCTGGAGGCCGGGCGGTTTGCGGAGGCCCTGGCCGACTACGATGAAGCGATAGCGCGCGGCGCCGACGATTGCTTCACCTGGCGCAATCGCGGGCGCATCCACCAGGAGCTGGGCCGCCTGGCGGAGGCCGAGGCCGACTTCGATCGCGCGCTCGGGTGGGCGGCGGGGGCGCCGGACGCGCAGGCGGACATCCGGCTGTGGCGCGCCCGCGCCCGGCGCGCGCGCGGCAATCCGGCCGGTGCGCACGACGACCTGGCGCAGGCGGCGGCCGGCGACCCGGAGAACGTCGAGGTCGCCCTCGACTACGGCACATCCTGGATGCTGGGACGGCGCCCGGAGCGGGCGCTCGAGTGGTTCGCGCGCGCGGCGGAGCGGGCGCCGGAGCGTGCGCTGGTCCCGCTCGCCCGCGCGGCGGCGGCGGCCGGCCGGCCGGAGCTGGCGCGCGACGCCGTCGCCCGCTTGCGCGAGCTCGGCCTGCCGGTGCCGGACGATCTCCCGCCCCCGCGTGAGAACAAGTAGCTTCGTGGCCCTTCGTGCTTCCCGCTTCGTGGCCCTTCGTGTTCCCGTCGTCCCTTCGTGGCCCTCCTCCCCCGCTTCGTGGCCCTCGCCCCCGCCCCCCGCCCCTCCCCGCCCCGCGGATCTTTTCCGAACCTTGACACTCCCTCATCGGTTCTCTAGAATCAGTCATGTTCATGAGGACGTCGCCGGGGCGGCAGCGCGGGAATTTTCAGCGACCGCGCACCCCGCCGCGCGACAGAAAGGAGAGCAGAGCATGACGCCTGTGACAGACAAGCGGGTAGCCGAGGTCGCCCAGCCGCGCGCGAGCACGGTCGAGACGACGAAGGACGAGCGCGCGCTGCCGCTCCTCCAGCGCATCCTCGCGGACGCCCGAAAGAATGCGAGCAAGTTCGTTACCGAGTGGAAGGCACCCGGCGGCGGCGAATAGTCCGGCGCCTGCCGAACCTGCACCGCCCCGCGCGCCGGCCGCCCCCATCGCCCCGCGCACGCGGCGCCCGCCCCGTCGGCGCGGCCCGCCGCGCGCAGGGCACACCAGGGCCGTCGCGTCGCGCGCACCGCATCGACTCCCGCCTCCCGGCACGACCGGGAGGCATTTTTTTTGGCTCGGTTCCATTCGGCCGCAACCCGCCGCCGGTTCCCGCATGCACAAGCGCATCTACGGTCTCGAGACCGAAGTCGTCATCCAATTCTCGCCCGCCGTCCCCGGCGGACCGGCGCCGACGCGCCGCGAGATCTTCGACCTGCTCGAAGACCTCCTCGCCGCGCGCTACCGCTGGCTGCGTTCGCGCCAGTCGAAGAAGGGCATTTTCCTGGAGAACGGCGCCCTCTTCCACTACGAGGCGCAAGTGCACCTCTTCTCGCAGGGGCTGGTCGAGGTCTCGACGCCGGAGTGCACGGACCCGTGGGAAGCCGCCCGCTACCACGCCGCCTGCCAGCGCATCCTGGTCGAGGCCCTGCCCGAGCTGCGCGAGCGCCTCGCCGACCGCGGCTTCGCCGGCGAGCTCTCCTTCACCCAGAACGCGACGGACAAGCCCGGCACCTACTACGGCTCCCACGAGAACTACTACGTGGAAGACCCGACGCGCGGCCTGCGCGCGGTCGCGCTCTGGCTCTGCTTCCCCTTCTTCCTGGCGGTGTACGGCGTCCTGTTCTGCGCCATCTTCCTGCCCTTCATCCTCTTCCTGCTCGGCCTGCTCGCCGGCATGGCGATCTACTTTCCGGTTTCCCTGTGCCGCTACCTGCCGGTCGTGGGCCGGCTCTTCGCCCGCGTGGCCGGGGGTTTCGAGTGGCTGGGCCGCGCGCTCTCGCGCCTGGACCAGGACGTCATCCTCTGCTACTGGGGCGCCTACTCGAAGTACCTGCTCTATCCCTTCGTCACCGTCTACTCGGCCTTCCTGCGCGGGGTGGCCTTTGTGCGCGTGCGCCGCGACCTGACCTCCTTCCTGGTCACGCGCACGCTGCTCACGGGCGCCGGCGCGTTCGGGTTCGCCGGCTCCCCCTCGGGTTTTCGCCTGTCCCAGAAGGCGGCGGCGATCCGGCGCGTCTGCCGCATCTTCTGGGACGACGCGCAGCGGCCGATCTTCGACGTCAAGACCTTCCTGCGGGAGCCGTGTGCGGTGCTGCGCGCGCGCAAGCGCCTGCACATCCTCTACAGCGACTCGAACATGTCGGAGACGGCGGTCTACCTGAAGCTCGGCCTCACCGGGCTGGTGCTGGAGATGATCGAGGCGGGGGTGGACTTCGGCGTGGTGCGGCTCGCCGATCCGGTCGCGGCGCTGCACGCGCTCAATGACGACCCGACGCTCTGCACGCGGCATACGCTGACCTCGGGGGCGGAGATGACGGGGCTCGAGATCCAGCGGTTCTATCTGGCGAAGGCGCGCGACTTTTTTGTCGCGCCGGACGCGCGCTCCGCGGACCTGTTGCGGCGCTGGGCGGCCTGCCTGGACGCGCTGGAGGAGAACCCGCGGCTGCTCTATCCGGAGCTGGACTGGGTGGCGAAGCTCGACCTGGTGGACGAGGCGCTGGGCGAGCGGGCGGCGTGGCGCAAGCTGGCGGCGGTGCACTCGCTGTTGGAGGAGGCGGCGGGGCGGGCCGACCTGGGGGCGCTGGCGGGCTCGAGCGACGCGGCGATCCTGCGCGCGACGGCGGCGGCGCTGGGGCTGCCGGCGAGCGACACGGCGGCGGTGGCGGCGCGGCTGGCGCGGGCGGGCGTGACGCCGGCGGAGCTGCCGCGGCTGGCGATCGGCTACTGGTCGGCGCACAAGATCGACCTGCGCTACCACGAGCTGGACGCGGAGCTGGGCTACCACTATCAGCTTGCGGCGGGCGGGCAGATGGCGCGGCTGTTCACGGACGCGGAGGTGGCGACGGCGATGCGCGAGCCGCCGGCCTCGACGCGCGCGGCGGTGCGCGCCTCGGTGATCCGCTTCTGCCGCGAGCGGGATGTGGAGGCGACGCTCGACTGGGATCGCGCGGTGCTGGTCGGCCCGCCGCGCCGGCGGCTGCGGTTTGCGGATCCCTTCCAGACGCAGATCGAGCTCCGGTGAGGTAGGGGGAGGAGAAACGGAACCACAGAGACACAGAGGCTCAGGTCGGGCGACGCCCGAAACCCAAGCGCAAGTCTGGAGGTGCTTCGATTGGGCGATTTGGCGATTGTGTGATTGGGCGATTACGGAGCCGACGCGGTAGCGTAGCGTTATCCCGCCAAGGCGACTCCCGAAAAGCCTGCCGGAAAAACACGCTTTCAGAGATTAGTAGCACAGAGACGACGACGGGAACGAGGAGGAGGCGGTTCCGCACTTGTGAACCGGGTCACGCCGCCCGACTTGGCGCGGAACGGTCTCCTCCTCGTACCCGTCGTCTCTGTGCCCTCTGTGCCTCTGTGGTTCCGCTTCTCGTGGGCGCCCCCCACGACGCGCCGGATGATTTCCTTGACTCGGGGCCGGGCATCCGTATAATGCGGCCCTTTCCACGCCGACCTTCTGCGGGCCGGAAGGGCCGTCCCGCGCGGCGCACCCGAGGATCGAGGTTTCCCATGACGACCGAGACCACTCCCGAAACCACGCCGGACGGCGCTGCGCCGGCGGCGGCGGCGGCGGGCAAGAAGAAGTACCGCAAGTTCCGCAAGGACAACCGGTGCCGGTTCTGCCGCGAGAAAATCACGCGCATCGACTACAAGGACGTGCAGATCCTGCAGAAGCTGACCACGGCGCAGGGGAAGCTGTTCTCGCGCAAGCGCTCGGGCAACTGCGCGCGCCATCAGCGCGCGGTGAAACGCGCCCTCAAGCGCGCCAAGTTCATCGCCCTCCTCCCGTACACCGGCGGCGCGATGTAGCGGCTCGGGCGCGCGGCCCGCGCGGCCGCGGCCCGGCAATCTTCCCGGACTCCCGATCTTCCCCTACGAGGCGGACATGGCTACCAACATCGAAGTGATCCTCTGGCAGGACGTGGACAAGCTGGGCAAACGCGGCGAGAAGGTGAAAGTTGCGCCCGGATTCGCGCGCAACTTCCTGTACCCGCGCCGGCTGGCCTCGCCCCCGACCATTGAGCGGATGAAGGAACTCGAGCACGAGAAGCGGCGCCAGGACAAGCGCGAAGCGCGCGAGAAGACGGCGGCGCAGCAGATCGGCGTGAAGGTCGAGTCGGCGAGCTGCACCATCGAGATGGAAGCGAACGAGGAAGGGGCGCTTTTCGGCGCCGTGACCCCGCAGATGATCGCCGAGGCGCTCAAGCGCGAGAACGTCGAGGTCGAGCCCAAGCTGATCGAGATCGAGAACGCGATCAAGGAGCTGGGCGTCTACGAGGTGACGGTGAAGCTGCACAAGGACGTGACCCCGAAGTGCAAGGTGTGGGTCGTCGAGGGCAAGAAGGCCGAGGGGAGCGAGGCGGGCGCGGAGGCCAAGAAGGCCTAGCGCGCGACCCCGCCCCGACATCAGGCAATTCCCGGAGCGGCCCCCGGCGACGGACGGCCGCTCCGGTTCGTTTCCGGGATCAGGAACTCTCCCGGCTTCACCCGGACGCGGCGAGCGGGTAGACGGGTCCAAAGTCCCACGGGTCCAAAGTCTCAAGTCCAACGAGTCCAAAGTCAGGCGAGTCCAACGTCTCACGGGTCTAAAGTCCCAGGTCGAGGGTCCAGAGTCGACGTCGGGCGTGGGCCCGAAACTCCGGCACTCGAGGGCGCACTCGGCTGTTGGACCTGGGACTCTCGGGACTTTTGACTCCTGGAACCAGGGAACGTGAACTCGGGGGTCTTCAGACTCGTCCGACATTCGACTCCTTGGACTTTGGACTTTGGACTTTGGACTTTGGACTTGGGACTTTGGACCCGTGGGACTTTAGACGCGTCCGCCCTCGCGAGGATCGGTTGTGACGAACGCTTCCCCCCCGGTATCGCTCGCAGACCAGGTCCCGCCGCAAAACGTCGAGGCCGAGGTCAGCCTGCTCGGCTCGATCCTGCTCGACAATCGGGCCATGGACGAGGTCGTGCAGATCATCGACCCCGAGTCCTTCTACCGCCCCGCCCACCGCGACATCTTCGACGTCATCCTCGCCCTCCACGACCAGCGCAAGCCGATCGACATCGTCATCCTGCGCGACGAGCTGCAGCGCCGCGGCGCGCTCGAACGCGTCGGCGGCCTCGAGTACCTCGCCACCCTCACCGAAGCCGTTCCCTCCGCGGCGAACGCCGAGTACTACGCGAAGATCGTCAAGGAGAAGGCGACGCTGCGCGGGCTCATCGGCGTCTGCCACACCATCCTCAAGGAGGCCACCGAAGCCCGCGGCGAGACCGGCGACCTGCTCGACCGCGCCGAGCGCTCGATCTTCGAGATCGTCAAGAAGAAGTCCAAGGCCGAGCCGCAACAGATCGGGGCGATCCTCAAGGAGGCCTTCCATCAGCTCACCGACATCCACGACCGCAAGGAGCGCCTGACCGGCGTGTCCACCGGCTTCTTCGAGCTCGACGACATGATCTGCGGCCTGCAGCCGTCGCAGCTCGTGATCGTCGCCGGCCGCCCCTCGATGGGCAAGACCAGCTTCGTGCTGCGCATCGCCGAGCACGTCGGGCTCAAGGAGCAGAAGGGCGTGCTGCTCTTCAGCATGGAAATGGACGCGCGCACGATCGCCTCGAACATGCTCTGCTCGCACGCGCACATCAGCTCGCACGACCTGCGGCGCGGCCGCCTCGGCGAGGCCGATTTCCAGCGCCTGCTGATCGCCGCCGGGCAGTTCACCGAGGCCCCGATCTTCATCGACGACTCGAGCGGCCTGTCGGTGCTCGACCTGCGTGCGCGCGCGCGCCGCATGCAGTCGGAGCACGGCATCCAGCTCGTGCTGGTGGACTACCTGCAGCTCATGGAGTCGCGCGGCGCCGAGAGCCGGCAGCAGGAAGTGTCGATCATTTCGCGCTCACTCAAGGCGCTCGCGCGCGAGCTGAGCGCCCCGGTGATCGCCCTATCACAGCTCAGCCGCGCGGTCGAGACCCGCGAGGACCGCAAGCCGCGCATGGCGGACCTGCGCGAGTGCGTCCCCGGCGACACGCGGGTGGTGCTGGCCGACGGCCGGCGCCTCCCGATCCGGGATCTGGTCGGCGCCGCCCCCGAGGTGGTTGCGGTCGACGCCGCGGGGAAGCTGGTGCGCGCGCACGCCGACCAGGTCTGGCGCGTCGGCGAACGCGCGCTCTGCCGTCTCCAGCTCGCCAGCGGACGCGTCCTGCGCGCGACCGGGGACCATCGGTTCCTCGGCGCCGGAGGCTGGACCAAGGCCAAGGAACTGCAGCCGGGCGATCGCCTGGCCCTGGCGCGCCGCCTGCCGGAACCGGCGCGACCCGAGAGCTGGCCCGCCGACCGGCTGATCCTGCTCGCGCACCTGATCGGCGACGGCAGCTACCTGGTCCATCAGCCGCTACGGTACACTACCGGCTCCGAGGAGAACAGTCGTGCCGTGGCCCGGGCGGCGCGCAAGGAATTCGGCGTCAAGGTCACCCGGCATCCGGGTCGCGGAAACTGGCATCAATTGGTCTTCAGCGGGAACGGCAACCGCTGGCACCCCGCCGGTATGAACCTGTGGCTGCGCGAGCTTCAGGTCTTTGGCCAGCGTTCGTTTGAGAAGTGCATCCCGGAAGAGATCTTCCGCCTGGAAAGCAAGCAGGTATCCCTGCTGCTGCGGCATCTCTGGGCGACCGATGGCAGCATCAGCGTCCGCCCGCCGGGCCGGCGTGGCGCCCCCCGGGTTTACTACTCCACCAACAGTCGCACGCTGGCGGAGGACGTCGCGGCGCTCCTGCTGCGCCTGGGAATCGTCGCTCGCCTGAGAACCGTGAATCAAGGCGCGTACCGGCCGGCGATCACGGTAGAAGTATCGGGCGCCGAGGCCCAGCGCCGTTTCCTCGATCAGGTGGGCGCCTTCGGCCCGCGCGTGGGTCCGGGCGAGGCGCTGCGCGCGGCCCTCGAGGACACCCTCCCGAACCCGAATGTCGACACGCTGCCGAACGAATGGTTCGCGGACGTTCGTGGGGCGATGAAGGAACGCGGCCTCTCCCAGCGTGCGATGGCGGCGCTACGGGGCACCTCGTACGGTGGCGCCTCCCACTTCCGTTTCGCCCCATCGCGCGCGACGCTGGCCGAGTACGGCACACTCCTCGAGAACCCGGAGCTGAAGCAACGGGCCGAGAGCGATCTTTTCTGGGATCGCGTCGTGGCGATCGAAGCCGCGGGACGCGAGGAAGTGTTCGACCTGACGGTACCGGGTCCCGCGTGCTGGCTGGCCGACGGCATCGTCACGCACAACTCGGGCGCGATCGAACAGGACGCGGACGTCATCATGATGCTCTACCGCGAGGAATACTACAACCCGAACACCAAGCCGGGCATCGCGGAGGTCATCATCGCGAAGCAGCGCAACGGCCCCATCGGCTCGATCGATCTCGCGTTCGTCAACCAGTTCGCGCGTTTCGAGAACCTGTCGAGCATGAGCCCCGGCACGTCGCCGTAGCCGGGCCGCACCGGGGCGGACGCCGGAGTCCGCCGCGCCCGGTCGCCGATTCCGCCCGTCCGACCCCGCTTGCGACACCCGCACGATGCGCACCAGCCTGGCGATAGCCGTCTTTTTTTTCGCGCTCCGGAGCGCGGCGCAGCCGCTGGACCCGGTCCGGCTCGCCTGGAAGTACCAGCCGGGCTCGTCCCGCATCCAGCGCCAGGTGAACGATACGGAGCTGCGCCAGACCACCCCCCAGGGGGAGAGCGCGACGCGCACGCGCCTGTCGAGCTCCGTGCGCCTGGCGGTGCTCGACGCGGCCGCGGGGGGCGGGACGATCGAGAGCGAATGCCGCAGCCTGACCATGACGTACGCGTCGCCGGCGGGAGAGCAGCATTACGATTCCGCCCACGACCCGCCGCCGACGCATCCGGTCCTCCGCAGCGCGGCCATCCTGCTCGGCAAGAAGATCCGCTATCATGTCGCCGCGGACGGGCGCGTCTCGCAGGTGGAGGGGCTCGAGGAGCTGTTCAAGGACGCGCCGGGCGCGAACGACGCCGCGGTGGCGGCATTGGCGGCGACGCTCAAATCGACGTATGAACAGTGCCTGCCGCCGCTGCCGCAGCGGCCGGTTTCGCCCGGCGAGTCCTGGGAGCGCAAGTCGGCCATTCCCCTGGCCGGCGGCCTCCACATGACCCTGTTGACCGGCTGCGTCTACGAGGGGCAGGAGGAGTTCGGCGGCGAAGCCTGCGCGCGCCTGGGCCTGGACTTCGGGATCGAAATGGCGGCCGCGCCGGGCGGCCCGCCGACGCGCGCGCGCATGCTGAAGAGCTCGGGGCCATGCCTGATCGCCCTCGAGCGCGGCGTCTGCGTGCGGCTGGCGCTGGACCTGGACTACGCGATCGAATACGGGCCGCCGGGCGGGCCCCCGGCGACCCGGCGCATCCACCAGATCACGCGGCAGGAGGAGCTCGAGCACACCCGGTAGCGGCGCCGGCGCGGAGGGTGCGCGACCGCCTCCGTGGTTCCGTCGTCGTCGCGCAGATACGGGCGTGCACCCCGACGCGGGAAGCCGCTTGAATCCCGCGCCCGCGGCCCCTAGAATCCCCGCGCAGCGCGCCGTCGCGACCTACCCCGCAGCGCCGCGTCCATCCGCCACCCCCCCTCCGGAGCCCGCGCCATGCAGCTCAGATCCCGCATCTCGCTGGCGATCTCGCTGCTCCTCCTCTTCGTCACCCTCCTCCTCGGCGTGCTCTTCGCCCAACGCGCCCTCGCCTACCAGATGCGCGAACTGAAGAGCAAGCTGCGGTCCCTCGCCCTGTCCATCGCCGGTATGGTGGACGGCGACCTCCACGCCCGACTCACCCGCCCCGAGGACATGTCCTCCCCCTTCTACCTCGAGACCCGCCACCGCTTCCTCGACATTCTCGAGCATTCACCCGATATCCGCTACATCTACACCATGACCCGCACCGAAAAACCCGACGTCCTGCGCTTCATCCTGGACGCCGAGCTCGGCGGCACCCCCGAGAACCCCCTGCCCTCGGACTTCTCTCAGCTCGGCGACGAGGACCCGGTGGGCGACGTGCCCGAAATGCTCGAGGCCTTCTCCAGCCCAGCCGTGAGCTCCACCATCTACACCGACCGCTGGGGCTCTTTCCTCTCGGGTTTTGCCCCGATTCGCGACCGGACCGGCGCCACGGTCGCCATCCTCGGCGTGGACATCCGCGCCCAAACCGTGCGCGAAGCCCAACGGGAGTTCGCGCTCTACATCGCGGGCGCCTGCCTGACCTCCCTCCTGCTCGGCATCCTCCTCGCCGGCATGGTTTCCGCCACCATCGTCCGGCCGATCCGCCGCCTCACCGAATCCGCGCGCATCCTCGGCCGCGGCGAGCTCGAGCACGAGGTCCGCCTCGAGCGCGACGACGAAATCGGCTTCCTCGGCACGACCATGAACACGATGTCGAAGAACCTGCGGCTCAGCATGGAGCGGCTGCGCACCCTCAATGCCTCGGCGCGCGCGCTCACCGCGGCGCTCGAACTCGACGAAACGCTCGCGACCGCGCTCCGGCTCCTGCGCGAAGCCGCCGGCGCGGACCAGGCCGCGATCCTGCTCCTCGACCGCGGCGAGCTGCGCCTGCAGACGGCGGCGAGCTCAGGCATACGCCTGACCCTGCCCGACGCCCTGCCCGAAGGCTTCGCCGCGGAGGTCCTGCGCATGAAGCCGCCGTTCGTGCTGGCCGCCGAGGCGAGCGGCGTGCAGCCGGCCCTGATCCGGGACTGGCTGACCGAGGGCGGCCTGTCCGCGTGCTTCCCGCTGGTCAGCAAGACGAACCTGCGCGGCTTCCTGCTCTTCCGGCCCACCGTGCTGGAGCCGGAGTTCCTCGAAGCGCTCACCAAGCAGATCGCCCTCGCGCTGGAGAACGCCCGGCTCTTCAACGAGGCGATCACGGACGCGCTCACCGGGCTCTACATCCGCCGCTACTTCCAGATCCAGCTCGACATCGAGGTCGGCAAGGTGAAGCGCTACGGCCATTCGTGCGCCCTGGTCATGGCGGACATCGACTTCTTCAAGAAGGTGAACGACAGTTACGGGCATCCGACCGGCGATCTGGTGTTGCGGGAGGTGGCGGCGATCCTCAAGCGCTCCTTCCGCACCGTGGACCTGGTCTGCCGGCTGGGCGGCGAGGAGATGGCGGTGCTGCTGCCGGAGACCGACGAGGCGCATGCGGTCGCGGCGGCGGAGCGGGCGCGGCGCGAGATCGAGAAGCATGTGTTCCCCTTCGGCCGGCCGGTGACGATCAGCATGGGCGTGGCGGAGGCGGCGAAGGACGGGGCGCTCGCGACCGGCGCGGCGCTGGTCGAGGCGGCGGATCAGGCGTTGTACCGAGCCAAGGAGGGCGGGCGCAACCGGGTGGTGGCGTACGGCGGGGCGCTGCCGGGGCCGGCGGGTGCGCCGGCGGAGTAGCGCCCGCCGGTGGCCGGTGGCCGGTGGCCCGGGGTCAGGGGTCAGGGGTCAGGGGTCGGGGGTCGGGGGTCGGTGGACAGGGGCCGGGGGATAGGGGTCAGGGGACAGTTTGAGGGCAGGTCGTGTACATGTCGCCAGGCAAGACGGTGCGTACAGTGCCGTAGGTAGTCCGGATCCGATCTCCGGTTCCTCGCCGATAGGCATCAAGGAGCCGGGTCAGGTGCCCCGCGAGCGCCCCACTCGGCGTTCGCCGGGAAGGGGGGCGGTTCGGCAGGCGACAGGTCTACCAGCCGGCCAGCACGCGCTCGAAGCGCGCCAGCGCGCGCCACGCCGCGCGCCGCAGGAGGGCTTCGCGCGCGCGCAGGCGGAGGAGCAACGCCGCGCTACCGGCGGTCGCCGCCGCCGCCCGTCCCGATCTCCCCG
>JACRIP010000584.1 GCA_016220045.1 Planctomycetota bacterium | reverse complement strand
TTGGCCAGCGCAGGACCATCGGGGTGCATGTCCGTTCTTGCTGCTCGACCGTACCCGCCGCACGCAGCGAAAGCACGGCCTCGGTCGTCCTCGTATCTCGTCCTCGTATCTCGTACTCGTACTCGTACTCGAATGCCCAGGGCGTTCGAGTACGAGTACGAGATACGAGGACGACCGAGGCCGTGCTTTCGATACGTGCGGCCGGTACGGTCGAGCAGCAAGAACGGACTTGCACCCCGATGGTCCTGCGCTGGCCAAACCGGCCCTCCGCGGATACAATGCGCGCCTCCATCCGCTGGAAAGGACGCTGACCATGCCCGTGCGCCCCCTCCGCCGGCTCGCCGCCCTCGCCCTGTTCGCGCTCCTGGTCGCCGGTACGCTCGCCGCCGACTCCGGTAAAGACCTGGCCCCGCCGCCGTACCAGGCCCGGGTCGAGGCGCTCCTCGCGGCCAACGACGTGACGAAGGCCAAGGTCGGCCTGGCCGCGGTCTCGCTCAAGACCGGCGCCGTCCTCGCCGCGCTCGGCGCCGACGAACCCCTGGTCCTGGCCTCGAATACCAAGCTCTTCACCACGGCCGCGGCCCTGCACCTCTTGCACGCCGACTTCAGGTTCACGACCCGGGTCTACCTGACCGCCGCGCCCGACGCCGCCGGACGGGCGGCCGGCGACCTGGGGGTGGTCGGCGGGGGCGATCCCAACCTCTCCGGCCGCGCGCACGAGGGCAAGAGCACCGCGGTCTTCGAGCGCTGGGCCGCCGCGCTCGCCGCCGCCGGCGTGAAGGAGATCGCGGGCGACCTCGTGTGCGACGACACGCTCTTCGACCGCGCGGCGGTGAACCCCGGCTGGCCCGCGGACCAGCTCTTCGAATGGTACTGCGCGCCGGTCTCGGCCCTGGCCCTCAACGACGACTGCGTGGACGTCACGGTCGCGCCGGGCGCGGGAGCGGGCGCGCCGGCCAAGGTGACGCTGGAGCCGCCGACCGGTTTCGTGACCGTGCAGAACGACTGCCGGACCACCGCCGACCGCTCTCAGCACACCATCGTGATCGAACGCGGGCCCGTGGGCAACCGCCTGCGCATCCGCGGCCAGTGCTGGGAGAAGAGCGCGGGGCTGACCGAGTCGAAGCCGGTGCGCGACCCGGCGCTCTTCTTCGGGACCGTGCTCAAGGAGACGCTCGAACGTAAGGGGATCGCCGTACGCGGCGCGGTGCGGCTCGCGGCCGCGCCCTTCGATGCGGCGGGGCGTGAGCCGGCGGCGACCTGGGAGTCGGACCTGCCGGCCACGCTGCGCGTCACCAACCAGAACAGCCAGAATTTCTACGCGGAGCAGCTCCTCAAGCTGCTGGGCGCGCGGGCGACGCACGCGCCCGGGAGCTGGCCGTCGGGCCTGGCGGCGATCGCGGGCTTCCTGGAGGGCGCGGGCCTGCCGGCGGGCAGCTACACGATGGCCGACGGCTCGGGGATGGCGCGCAAGAACCTCTTCTCGGCGAATCAGGTTGTCACCCTGCTGCGCTGGATGAGCGTAAACGCCGACGCCGGCGTATGGCGCGAGTCCCTCTCGGTGGCGGGCACGTCGGGCACGCTTTCGAAGCGCCTGGCGGAAGAGGCCTACCGGGGTCGGGTGCGGGGAAAGACCGGATACATCGCCGGGGTCTGCACGCTCAGCGGGTACGCGGAGACGCGCAGCGGGGACACCGTGGCGTTCTCGATCCTGGTCAACCAGTTCAAGACCGAGCTCTGGAAAGTCCGGCAGTTCTCGGACCAGGTGGCGCGGCTCCTGGTGGACGACGGGAGCACGCCCGACCCGAGCGCGCGGCGGGGGCGGCGCTGATGGCGGGACTCTTCGACCCGCTGCCGCCGGGGAACGCGCCCGTCGACGGGGAGGGCGGGGCGCGCGCGTCGGCGCCCACGGCCGCGCCCGCGCCGCCGCCGGCGCCGCTGGCCGATCGCATGCGTCCGCGCAGCTTCGAGGAGTTCGTCGGCCAGTCGGAGGTGGTCGGCTTGGATCGGCCGCTGCGGCGGCTGCTGGCGGCGGGGAAGCTGCCGTCGCTCGTGCTCTGGGGTCCGCCGGGCTCGGGCAAGACCACGCTGGCGCGCCTGCTGGCGGCGGCGGCGGGGCACGACTTCCTGGCCTACAGCGCGGTGACCTCGGGCATCCGGGAGATCAAGGAGGTGATGGAGCGCGCGCGGCAGGTGCGCGGGCGGCGCGGGCGGCGCACGATCCTCTTCATCGACGAGCTGCACCGCTTCAACCGCGCGCAGCAGGACGCCTTTCTGCCGGCGGTCGAGGACGGCACGATCGTGCTGGTGGGCGCGACCACGGAGAACCCGTCCTTCGAGGTGAATGCGGCGCTGCTCTCGCGCTGCCGGGTGCTGGTGCTGTCGGCGCTGACCGCGGAGGAGATCCGGTGTTTGCTGGAGCGGGCGCTGGGCGACGGGGAGCGCGGGCTGGGGGGGCTGGGGCTGACGGCGGAGCCGGCGGCGCTCGCGCAGATCGCGCGGGCGGCGAACGGCGACGCGCGGGTCGGGCTGACGCTCCTGGAGATCGCGGCGCAGGCGGCGGCGGGCGGGGGGGCGGCGGCGGGCGCGCGGCTGACGCCGGAGCTGGTGGCGCAGGCGGCGCAGCACAAGGCGCTGGCCTACGATCGGGCGGGGGAGGAGCATTACAACATCATCTCGGCGCTGCACAAGAGCCTGCGCGGCGGGGACGCGCAGGCGTCGCTCTACTGGCTGGGGCGGATGCTGGAGGCGGGCGAGGACCCGCTCTACGTGGCGCGGCGGCTGGTGCGTTTCGCCTCGGAGGACGTCGGGCTGGCGGACCCGCAGGCGCTGGTGCAGGCGGTGGCGGCGAAGGAGGCGGTGCATTTCGTCGGGCTGCCGGAGGGGGTGCTGGCGCTGGCGCAGCTTACGGTGTATCTGGCGGTAGCGCCGAAGTCGAACGCGCTCTATACGGCGTATGCCGGAGTGAAGGAGGATTTGCGGGGGCGGGAAGCGCCGCCGGTCCCGCTGTGGATCCGCAATGCGACGACGGAGCTGATGGCGGCGGTCGGGTACGGCAAGGGCTACCAGTATCCGCACGATCATCCGGACGCGGTGGTGGACCAGGAGTATCTGCCGGAGAGCCTGCGCGGGCGGGTGTATTACACGCCGACGCGGGCGGGCTTCGAGGTACGGATTGCGGAGCGGATGGCGGCCTGGGACGTGGCGCGCGCGGCGTTGCGCGCGGCGGGCGCGGCGTCCGACCCGCCGGCCCCGGCCGGCCCGCCGCGCGGCGCGTAGGGGCCCTCCCTTGGCCTGCCCCTCGTAGCCGGAGGCGAAGGGGGATGGCCGCCCCAGGGTGGCCGACCCGGCAACGGTTGCCGGCCATGCAACCATGGGGCGGGCACAAGGCCCGCCCCTACCAGCGGCGCGAGCGTTCCCGGAGACGTCGAGCATGCCCAAGCCGACCTTTGCCGACTACAAGGACGAGATCCGCTACCAGCGCGAGGCCTGGGCGCGCAAGCCGGCGCTCCGCCGCCTCTACCACGCGTGGTACGCGGAAGTAGTCGCGGCGCTCGGGCCGCTGCGTCCGGTGGTCGAACTCGGCTCCGGTTGCGGCAACTTCAAGGCCTTCTTCCCGGCGTGCATCGCCACCGACGCCCTGCGCGTCGGGGACTGGATCCAGGCTCAGGTAGATGCCCGGCGCATGCCCTTCCGCGCGGGCTCGGTCGGGAACTTCGTCCTGGTGGACGTCCTGCACCACGTGGCGCGGCCGCTGGCCTGCCTGCGGTCGGTCACGGCGGCGCTGGCGCCGGGCGGCCGGATCGTCCTCTTCGAGCCCGCCGCGACGCCCTGGGGCCGCTTCGTCTACGGCCTCTTCCACCACGAGCGGCTCGACCTCGGGCAGGACTTCCTTGCCGAGGACGGCACGCCGGCGCCCGCCGACCCCGGCTTCACCTACGCCAACATGGCGACCGCGAGCGCGCTCTTCGCGCGCCGTCCGGACGAGACCCTGGCGCGGCTGCCGGGCATGGCGCTGGTGGACCTGCGCTGGTCGGACGTGCTGGCCTATCCGTTGACCGGGGGCTTTGGCTACGCGAATTACCTGACGCCGGGGCTGGTCACGCTGCTGCGCGGCGCCGAAGGACTGGCGGCACGCGGTCCGCTGGCGCGGCTCGCCGGCATGCGGCTGCGGGTGGTGCTGGAGCGGCGGGGGTGAGGGGGGGAGGGGGAGGC